>NZ_PDJU01000010.1 GCF_004116455.1 Arcobacter sp. F155 | reverse complement strand
GAATCTACAAACTTTTATAAAATCAATCAAGATTTAGATGCTTTAAAATTCAATAGTACTGAAAACCTAAAGCATTATGAACTTGTTGGTAAACCTCAGTAAGGAGAGATAAAATGGATAAAATTATTGGAATCTTATTATTAGCAGCAGCTGGACTGTCTGCATACTTATCTTTCTTTGACTCTGCAAGAGTTTATGTAGGTTAATGAAAAAGTTTAACTTTATTAAAGTAGCAGTTTTTTCACTGCTACTTTTCATTTTCAATTAAAAAATAACCGAAAAAGACTTTTTATATATTTGATAGTGTATTTGTATTTATTTAATGAATATATAAGAAGTCTCTAACGAAAAATAGTAGGAGTAACAAAATATATGATTTTAAACAAATCTATATTTTTTGTACTCAAGAAGTATATAAATAAATAGTGTTTCTTTAGTGGTATATTTATTTAATATACTAAAATCTATCTATTTAGCTCAATTGTAAAACTAACACCTTCTTCTGTATTCTCAAAATATAAACTACTTTGTTGGTATTGCTCTATTATAATTTTACTCATGTAAAGACCTAGTCCTGTTCCATTTCTATGCTCTTTTGTTGAGAAGTATGGTTCAAATACCTTTTCTTTAATAGAGTCTTTAATTCCTCCACCATTATCTGTGATAATAATTCTTAGATAATTATCTGTACTAACTGTATTTACTCTTATCTTTTTATTTTTTACTTCCATTACTTCAAAGTTATCAATACTATTTTTTAGAATATTTAATAATACTTGTATTAACTCATTTTCAAAAAGTGTGTATTTGTCATTTGAATCATATTTTTCAATAACTTCAATCTCTTTACTTTTTAATTCATGGCTGACAATAGCTAATGCTTTTTGACAAAGAGTCTTAACTGAAGTCTCTTTTTTATCTTTTGTTGGTTTATAGAAGTTTCTAAAATCATCAATTGTTGTAGATAAAACATTTGTTAATTCTTCTATATTTGAAAACTTATTTTTAAGATACTCTTCAAACTCTTTTTTCTGTTTTTCATCTGAAAGGTCAAACTTATTTAAAAACATTTTTAATTTTACATCAGTTATAACAGAATTTATAGTAGCTAAAGGTTGTCTCCATTGGTGGGCAATCATAGAGATCATTTCACCCATTTGTGCTAGCTTTGACTGATGAAGCATTAATTGATCTTTTTCTCTATTTTTTAAAACTTCTTCTTCAACTTTTTCTTCTAAAGAGCTATTTAAATCTTTTAATTCATGCCTTTTTTTGTATAGTTCATTTGTCATGGTATAAAAATTATTTGATAAAATATTTATCTCTTTTATTTTTGTTTCTTCTGGTTTATTGATTCTTTTTTCTGCATTAAAATTGTGCGTTTCATTTGCAAGTAAAGATATAGGCTTTGCAATAAAGTTTGAAATCTCTTTAATCTTTCTAATTAAAAATGCAAAGAACAGTAAATAGAATAAAATCATTCCAAAAATAGCTGCAAAACCAATTTTTTTGGCAATATCATCTAATTCATTTAGTTGTTTAAATATTGTTTCTTTGTCTACAAAAATAAAAAGTTTCCAATTTGTTTGCTCTATATTTGATTGAGTAATTAAATATTCATTATTATTTATAGAAGTAGATATCATTTGTTTATTATCTTTTAACTCTTTAAAATATTTATAAAGCTCTTTGTTTTTATAGATATTAAATTCATCAGGTTTTAAATTTGTATCTGTAATTACTTCATCATAGTTATGAGAAGTTAATTCTTCTATATTTAGTTTTTCTTGTATCTCTTTAGGCATTGCAAGTATTAAACCATTTTGGTCTACTAGCATTGCATTTGCATTCCATGGTAAATCAAGATTTAATACATATTTTATAAACTTATCAATAGTTACATCAAAACCAGTAACTCCTTCTAAGAAGTCATTTGTATAAATAGGCACAATACAACTTACCATCCAACCTTGTCCAGCTGGGTCTAAGTATGCAGTAGTCCATTTTGTAGTTCTTTGGGGATTATGTTCTTGGTCTGCTTCATAATAGAAGTTATAGTTTTGCATCTTAATATCAGCTGGATATTGTGAGTAAACTTCTTCTATAAATGGATAAAGTCTATTCATGTTATCAAAACTATTAAAGTATGAAGCTACAATTAATTTATTATTGTCAACATAATATTTTAGTTTGTCATCAAAAGCTTCTGTAAAAATAGCTTTTTCTTTCTCTTTTTTGCCTATATTGGTAGTTGCAGCATATAACAAACTTGCTCCACCATCATTATGTACTTTATAAAAGGTTCCATTTTTAGCATATTTAAATTCAGGAGTCTTTATATTTTTAAGAATTTCATCTTTCTCTTTGAATATTTTTTCTTGTTCATATTGAGCTATTAAAGCTATATTTGATATCTCTTTTAATTGGTAGTTTATCTCTTGTGTCTCTTTTTGAGATATATTTAGAAGGTTTGTCTTTATTTCTTGGGAACTTAAATTTTTAGTATTACTAACAATATATTTGCTTATTCCAAAATATAAAATTAATAGAGTTATCTCAATTACAATAAGAGGAACAAGGGCTGTTTTAAAATATGTGTTATAAAGTATTGACTTTAAGGGCAAGTTTTTTTTCATACTAAATCTTTTCCAATGGTTTACTCAAATAGAATCCTTGGAATTCATCAATTCCTATTTTCTGTAGTTTATTGAAGATACTTTCCGATGAAACAAATTCAGCGATTGTTTTTATACCTGTTTCATTTGCAAAGGTTATTATAGCCTTTACTATAGCAAGTGATTTATAGTTATAATTAATCTCTTTTATTAGTGAGCCATCTATTTTTACATAGTCAAAATCCATATTTACAATTTGACTTAAGTTTGAATAGCCTGTTCCAAAGTCATCAAGGGCAATTAAAACACCATATTTTTTGAATCTTTTTATAAAATCATCAAGGATTTTATAATCTTCAATTTCATGGGTTTCCAAAAGTTCAAAAATAAACTTTTCTGCTAAAGTAGGTTCTTCTTTAAATTTTTCTTCCATATAGTCACATAGTTTTGTATGTACTATATCTTGATATGAAATATTAAATGAAAACTTCTTATCACTATTTCTAATTGTGTCAAAAAGTTTTTCTAACATTAGAATATTTAGTTCATAAAAATTATTTGTTTCTAATGCTATATCAATAAACTCATTTGGAAAATATACTTTATTTTTTTTATTAGATTTGATTCTCATTAGAATTTCATATTTAATAAGCTCTTTGTTTTTATTAAAAATAGGTTGAAATACGGGGAAAACACTATTTTCTTTTATTGCTTCACTAATTACTTCTTGTATTTTTAGACTATTAAAGTCCATATCTTTTGTATCAATATCTTTAGAGTATTTTTTATACTTTAATTTATGACTTCTTGCGTACTTTAAAGCCATTTTTGCTGTAGTAACAAGATTCTCTTTTTGGGAACTTATTCCAATACAATAACTAAACATACTCTCATCTAGTTTTTCAACAAAATTATTTAAAGTTTTTCGTATTTCGTCATTGAACATATAAGCAATTTTATTTGTTCCTTTTCTATATAAGCATTTTTTACAAGATATTTTTTCTTTTAGGTGAACAATTAAATCATTTAAAATAGCATCTGATTTTTCAATACCATAAAAGGATTGGATATTTTCAAAGTTAGTTAGCTCTATTATGAAAATATTTTCAAATTTATTTAGTTTTAAATCCTCATGTAAAGCATGAATATTTTTAAGTTTCGTTATGTTGTCATAACTTGTAAGCTCTGTTGTTAACTCTTTAGAAATAGTCTTTTCATGAATCTCTTTCGCAATTTTTTCTAGAACTTCAAAGAATTTTTCAGTACTAACAGGTTTTTGTACGTAATATTTAATTCCTAATTGAATAAGTAATTCTAGTTTATCAGAATCATTATAAGCTGAAATTATTAATATCTGTTGGCTATTATCAAGTTTTAGAACCTCTTTTGATAATTCGATACCATTCATGTATGGCATATTGATGTCTGTAATTACTAGGTCATATGTATTAGAGTCTGCTTTTTTTTCAATGTACTTTTCAAGGGCCTCTTTCCCATTAGCACATGAATCTACTCTTTTAAAAATACTTTCTAAAATAGAAGTATTTACTTGATTTAACATAGAATCGTCTTCAACATATAAAACCGATAAGTTATTACATAACTCAATTAATTCATTTAAATTACTTATTTCTTTCATAGTATTATTATACTAGCATAAAGTATCAATAAAGTATCAAAAATATCTATATTTTTTTGTAAAATAATCTTCTTTTAACTAAAATTCGAAAGTTACAATTTATTTATAGAAAGGTTATTATGACAACTAGAAGTAGTATGATAATTGGTTTAGGTTTTGTTATTGGTTTGACAATTATGGCTTTGATTTTAAGTAAAGGATTTATTTCTTATAAAGAGTTAGATAGAACTGTAGTTGTAAAAGGTCTAGCACAAAAAGAAGTGAAGGCTGATTTGGTTATTTGGCCAATAAAGTTTATTAAAGCTTCAAACAATAATAGTGAACTTTATGAAGAGTTAGAAAACGATACAAAGAAGATTTTAGATTTTTTAGAAAAAATAGGTTTCAAAAAAGAAGAGCTTACTGTTTTAGCTCCTTCAGTTAATGATAAGTTTGCTCAAAGTTATGGAAATAGTGATAGAGTAAAGTTTAGATATAGTGGTTCAAATAAAGTAGTTGTTTATTCAAATAATATTGAATTAGCTCAAAAAGCTATGAAAGAGTTAAGTACACTTGGAAAAGAGGGTATTACTTTTATGCAAAATGATTATGATACAAGAGTTGAATATCTGTTTACAAAACTTAATGAAGTAAAACCAAAGATGGTTGAAGAAGCTACACAAAGCGCGAGGGATACTGCATTAAAATTTGCACAAGATTCTAAGAGTAATTTAGGAAAAATCAAAAAAGCATCACAGGGACAGTTCTCAATTAGAGCAAGGGATAAAAACACTGAGCATATCAAAAAGATAAGAGTAGTATCTACAGTTGAGTATTATTTAGTAGATTAAATATGTTTAAAGTTTAATATTATACCATTCTATTACTTTTTAGAATGGAGAAATATTGAAAAAGTTACTTTTAATAGATAACTCAACAGTTATTATAAATGTGTTAAAAGATTTATTTGCAAAGAAAAACTATTATGAAGTTTATGTTGCAAAAAGTTTAGAAGAAGCAAAAGACTTAATTGATAATCATAAGTTTTTTGTTTCTATCTCTAATTTAGTTCTACCAGATGCTTTAAACGGGGAACTACTAAGTCTACTAAAATCCAATCAAATTCCTACAATAGTTTTAACTTCAAAGATTGATGATGAAACAATTTCAAAAATTAAAAAAATAGGTGTGATTGATTATATTTCAAAAGAGTCAATCCATGAATTAAGAAAAGCTTACAGATTAGCAAACTTACTATTATATGTTAGAGATATGGAAGTTTTAATTGTTGATGATTCATCAACTGTAGTCTCACAATTAAAAAATAGTCTTGAAGGGCTTTTATTAAATGTAAGTGTTGCAAATAGTGGAAAATCTGCATTAAAACAGTTGGAACAAAATCCAAATATCTCTTTGATTATTACAGATTATCATATGGATGAAATGAATGGCCTAGAGTTTATTAAAAAAGTTAGAAAAGGCAATACTAACAGTGCCGTTCCAATTTTGGTTATGACTTCAGATAATAACAATGCCTTAAAAGTGAATCTATACAAAAATGGAGCAACTGACTTTTTAGTAAAACCTTTACTAGAAGAAGAGTTAAAGGCAAAATTATTTAATACTTTTTCAAATATGAAACAAATAAGTGATATTCGAAACTATACTGAAGTTATTGATAATAATGTAATAACTTCATATACCGATGAAAATGGAACTATCTTAAATGTATCACAAGCTTTTTGTGAGATTTCAGGATATATAAAAGAAGAACTAATTGGAAATAGTCATAAAATTGTAAGACATCCTGATATGCCAGAATCTTTATATGAAGAACTGTGGAGTACAATAAAAGCAGGAAAAGTTTGGAAAGGTGAAGTAAAAAACCTTAAAAAAGATGGTAGTTTTTATTGGGTAAAAGTAGTAATAGAACCAAACTTTGATAGAGAAGGAAATATCACAAACTTTACTTCTGTAAGACAAGATATAACAGATAAAAAAAGAATTTACGAGCTTTCTATTACTGATGGTTTAACGGGACTTTATAATAGAAGATATTTTAATGAGATTTCAAAAGATTATATAAATCAATGTTCACGAGACAATAACTATTTTGCTTTTTTAATTTTAGATATAGATAATTTTAAAAAATATAATGATACTTATGGACATCAAAAAGGTGATGATGTTTTAATAAAAGTTTCTAAAAGCTTAGAAAAAAGTTTTAAAAGACAAAGTGACAAAATCTTTAGACTTGGTGGAGAAGAGTTTGGAGTTTTAATTAGTGCAAAAGAGCAAAGTGATATTGAAAAGTTAGCTGAGCAAGGAAGAAAAGATATTGAGAGTCTTGGGATTACTCATGAAAAAAATCCACCTTTAAATGTTGTTACTGCATCATTTGGATTGACTATTTTAAAAGATGAATCAAAACATATAGATGAAGTATATAAAAATAGTGATGAGTTGCTTTATAAAGCAAAAGAGAGTGGACGGAACACTGTTATTATAAGTGCTCCATAAACTCTACACAAAACTATGTTAAAATAATCAAAATTATAAAATCGGAGTCTTTTTAATGCAAAATAAAAAAGTAGTTTTAGTATCAATAGTTGCTTTATTAGCACTATTTTTTGTTGCTGGTTATGTTTATAAAAACAAGCAATCTGAACAGTATGAAAATATTTCAAAAAGTGAAGCTTTAGTTTTCCAAAGACCATATTCAATTGTTGTTGGAAATAAAGATGCAAAAGTTCAATTAGTAGAGTTCTTTGACCCTGCTTGTGGTACTTGTGCACAGTTCCATCCTTATGTAAAAGAGATAATGAAAGAGAATGAAGGAAAAATTAAATTAGTTCTTAGATACGCACCATTTCATCAAAATTCAAATTATGCAGTAAAAATGCTTGAAGGTGCTAGAGAGCAAGGTTTATTTATGGATACTTTAGAGTTCATGTTTGCAACACAATCTTATTGGATAAAACATCATGTAGTTCAACCTAAACAATTATGGGCTTTATTAGCAAATGTAAAAGGTTTAGACATGGAAAAAATGGCTGAATTTATGAATAATAATAAAACAGCAGATGAAAGAATTGCACAAGATTTAAAAGATGCAGAAACTTTAAAAGCGGACAAAACTCCATCTTACTTTGTAAATGGAAAAGCTCTTCAAGAGTTTGGCTTAGAAAACCTAAAAAAACTTATAAACTCTGAACTATAAAACTCTATAATAAATACTTTATGATTTTTAATCATAAAGTATTTAGAAAACTCTTATAACTTCGCCTTTTTAACCCATTTTCAATAAATTTTAGATAATATATTTAAAAAACTATAAACTATGGATTTTTAATGATTGTAAATATTTCTCTACCAGATAATACTAAATACGATATCACAATTGATACACTAGAAAAACAATATTTTGACAGAAAGGTTGTAATAGTTACAAACCCAACTGTTAGTGGCTTACATTTAGAGTATTTAAAAGAAAAAATTTCAGCAAAAGAGTTGTCTGTTGTAACAATACCAGATGGTGAACAGTATAAACACATGAAAACTATTGAAGATATTTTAGAACACTGTTTTGAACAAAAGCTAAATAGAAACTCTTTACTTATTGCTTTTGGTGGTGGTGTTATTGGAGATATGACTGGTTTTGCTGCTTCTATTTATCAAAGAGGAATTGACTTTGTTCAAGTTCCTACGACACTTCTTTCTCAAGTTGATGCAAGTGTTGGTGGTAAAACGGGTGTAAACAATAAGTTTGGTAAAAATCTAATTGGTGCTTTTCATCAACCAATAGCAGTAAATATTGACCCTCACTTCTTAACAACATTACCAAAAAGAGAGTTTGGAGCAGGGATTGCTGAGATTGTTAAGATGGCAGTAACTTTCAATAGAGATTTCTTTTCTTGGCTTGAAGAAAATGATTTAAACGATAAAGAAAATATTAAAACAGCTATTGCAAAATCAGTAGAAACTAAAGCATGGGTTGTTTGTCAAGATGAAAAAGAGAAAGGTTTAAGAGCTGCTCTTAACTATGGTCATACTTTTGGTCACGTAATTGAGAATGAAACAAACTATAATACATACTTACATGGTGAAGCTGTTGGAATTGGTATGGTTATGGCAAATGAACTTGCTTGTAAAATTGGTTATATGACTGAAGAAGAAGCATTAAGAGTAAAAAAACTATTAGAAAAATATGATATTCCAACTGATTATAAGATAGAAGATGTAGAAGATTTTTATGAGCATTTCTTTTTAGATAAAAAATCATTAGACAACAAAATTAAATTTATAGTTCCTAAAGGTATTGGAGATTGTGAAATCACAGATGAGATTTCAAAAGATGATGTAATTGAAGTATTAAAAGGGTTTTCAAATTGAAAAATATTTTCAAACTACTATTAGTAGCTTTTTTTGTAACTTCTTCATTCGCACAAAAAGATTTATCAGAAACTGTAGTAAATAAACTTTCTGATATTGAAGCAATTGAAGAAAAAAGATTAAAAGAGATTGAAGAAGAAAAACTAAAACAAAAAGAAGCTGAAGAGAAAAGAGCAAAAATCACAGAGATAAAAAATAGAATTGATGCTATTGACTCTGAACTTAAAAACAATATTTTACTAAAAAGATATAGTAACTATGATGCTTATAGAAGAATCTCTTCTGAATTAGATGATTTAAAAGATACAGTTGAAAAAGTAAATCCAAAAAATGAAGATAAAATTTTTCAACTTAATAATAAAATTAGAATTAAAGAAAATGAGTTAGAATTAATTGCTGAATACAAAGGTTCTCCTATTGGTTCTTTAATCAATCCACCAGAGATAGAAAGTTATGAGTCTATTACAAACCCTTTTGGAATAATTAATGCACTTTCATATATCAAAAAGTTAGAGAACAACAAAAAGCAATTCTCTTCAATAGAAGAAAGAATTTCAGAGATTACAAATTTACTTGATGAGAAACTATATGCTTATGTTGACCTTTATAATACTGACCCAAAACCAGAGTATAAAGAAGAGATAAATTTCTTAGATAAAGAGAAAAAAGATTTCCATATGGTTCTTGAAATTGTATCTACTACTGAAGAGGTTTATACAAGAAAAATAGAACAAGTAATCTTAGAAACAAAATCACAAATTTCAAATCAAGTTGAGAAGATATTTAATATTGCTATGATTATTGTTTCTTTATTTATAATTACATTCTTAATCAAACTTGCACTTAAAAAGTATTTTTCTCAAAATGAAAATTACTATATGACAAACAAAGTAATCAACTTCTTTGTGGTTTTCTTTATTATGATTATAATTTTATTTTCATATATTGATAACGTATCTTACGTAGTTACAATCCTTGGTTTCGCATCTGCGGGTATTGCTATTGCTCTTAAAGATTGGTTTATGTCTTTATTTGGATGGATGGTTATTGTTACATCAGGTTCAATTCATGTAGGAGATAGAATCAAAGTTACTAGAAATGGACTTGAAGTAGTTGGAGATGTACTTGATATTTCACTGTTTAAAATAACAGTTAGAGAAGATATTACATTAACTTCATATACAGTAAATAGAAGAACAGGAAGAATTTTCTTTATTCCAAATAACTACATTTTCTCTGAGATGATTGCTAACTATACTCACTCAGGACTTAGAACAGTTTGGGATGGTATTGATATTACAATTACTTTTGACTCAAACCATAAAAAAGCACAGCACATTGCAAAAGAGATTTTAAAACACTACTCAAAGGGATATACTGATATTACAAGAAAACAGTTATCTAAAATGAGAAGTAAATATCAACTAAGAGCAACAGGTGTAGAACCAAGAGTTTATACTTTTGTTGAGTCTTATGGTATTGTTATTTCTTCTTGGTATTTAACAAACTCTTATGCAGCACTAGTACTTAGAAGTACAATGTCTCCTGAGATATTAGAAGCATTTATGAAAGAGGACGATATTCATATCGCATATCCTACTCAAACTGTTAATTCTAATACAGGAATAAGAACACCACCAATTGATTTACCGGACGTATAATAATGCAATTTAGTACAAATAAACAAAAAGTATATTTCAAAACTTTTGGATGTAGAACAAATGTTTTTGATACTCAAGTTATGATGAGTAATCTAAAAGATTTTGAAGTTACACAAGATGAAAAACAAGCAGACATCGTAGTTATAAACTCATGTACTGTAACAAATAGTGCAGATAGTACTGCACGTGGATATATAAACTCACTACAGAAGTTTGCAAAACCACCAAGAGTTATCTTCACAGGTTGTGGAGTTTGGACAAAGGGTGAAAATCTTTTTAAAGACAATAAAATTGATGCTCTTTTTGGACATAGTGAAAAAGAGAATATCAATGAACTTCTAAAAAAAGAAGAGAGATTTTTTGATGCTGGTGATTTAGAGCATATTGATGATACTATTGTTGAAGAGTTTATTGGTAAAAGTAGGGCATTTATAAAAATACAAGAAGGTTGTGACTTTAGATGTTCTTATTGTATTATTCCTTATGTAAGAGGTGATGCAAGAAGTTATAAAGAAGATAAAATCTTAGAGCAAGTTACTACTTTAGCAGCAAATGGTTTTGGAGAGTTTATTTTAACTGGAACAAATGTTGGTTCTTATGGAAAGAAACAACATACTTCTTTAGCAAAACTATTAAAGAAAATGTCTTTAATAAAAGGTGTTAGAAGAATTAGAATGGGAAGTATTGAGCCTATTCAAATTGATGATGAGTTTAAAGAGATTATCAATGAACCTTTTATGGCAAAACATTTACATATTGCACTTCAACATACTTCTAAAACTATGTTAAAAATTATGAATAGAAGAAACAAAGTATTATCAGATTTAGAACTTTTTGAGTTCTTAAAAGATAATGGCTATGCCTTAGGTACTGATTTTATTGTAGGGCATCCTGGTGAAACAGATGAGTTATGGAAAGAAGCAGTTGAAAACTTACATAGATTTCCTTTAACTCATGTTCATGCCTTTACTTATTCAAAAAGAGATGGAACTCCAAGTGCAACAATGAAGGATGAAGTAAGAGGTGATATCGCAAAATTAAGATATAACGAATTAACTTCAATAATTAAACAAAAGAATTTAGAGTTTAGACAAAACAATACAAATCCTTTAGATGTGTTAATCGAATCATATAAAGATGGTAAATATCAAGGACTTGATCAACACTTCAATCAAATAGAAGTTGAAAGTAGTGCTGATTTAGTTGGTGATTGGATAACAATTGAAAACTATGAAGCAAAAGAAGAAAAAAATGTGGCAAAATTCTAATAACAAAAAACAGAACAATCTACTAGACAAAAATATTAAGTTGATGGCAGTTTCGGCTGTTGTATTAATAGTACTATTTTTATATACACTATTTAAAAGTAGTGCTCATATAGAGTCTGGTTCATACTACTTTGGAATTATCTTTCTACTATTTTTATTAGCATTTGCAGTTTTTGCAAGAATCAAACAAGATAAGATTCAAAAGTTTTTAAATAAAAATAGAAAAGAGAACGAAAACAGCTTTTCAAGTGAATTAAAAGAAGCAAAACAAACATCAGTACTAAAAGAGACACAAGAAGAAAATTCTTCAATAAAAGCAGTTAGTTCTGATGTTAGCTTCAATGATGTTGCAGGTATTTCTGAAGTAAAAGCAGAACTTGAAGAGATAGTTGATTTTTTAAACAAACCAAGTAAATATTTAAAACATGGAGTTAAACTTCCAAAGGGTGTTTTACTTGTAGGACCTCCAGGTGTTGGTAAAACACTTATTGCTAGAGCTGTTGCAGGTGAAGCAGATGTTCCATTTTTTTATCAAAGTGGTGCAAGTTTTGTTCAAATATATGTTGGAATGGGAGCAAAAAAGGTTAGAGAACTTTTTATGCAAGCAAAATTAAATGCCCCTTCTATTGTATTTATTGATGAAATTGATGCAATTGGTAAACAAAGAGATGGAAAAGCAAATGATGAAAGAGAATCAACATTAAATGAACTTCTAACACAAATGGATGGTTTTGAAGGTGATTCAGGAGTTATCGTTATTGCAGCTACAAATAAGATTGAAGTTTTAGATGATGCACTTTTAAGAGCTGGAAGATTTGATAGAAGAGTTTTTGTAAACTTACCAAATATAGAAGATAGAAAAAAGATTTTAGAACTATATTTAAATAAAAAACATTATGAGTTTGATATTGATAGATTAGCCCATGAAACTTCAGGTTTCTCTTCTGCTGCACTTTCTACACTTGTAAATGAAGCCTTATTAAATATGATAAAAAGAGAATCAAAAGTTGTAGAGCAAGTTGATATTGATATTGCAAAAACTAAAATAGAGTTTGGTAAAAAACAGACACTACTTTTAGATGATAAACAAAAAGAGATTTTAGCAATCTATCAAGCAAGTAAGGCTTATATTACTAAATCAAAAGTTTCACTTTTTGATGAAAAAGTTTCTGTTTTAGACTCTATTTACCCTTCATATAATGAATTACTAGAAAATATTAAAAGATATCTTTGTGGTTCAATTGCAGTTGAAGTTATAAAAAATGAGAAATATGCAATAAATAAAGATGATATTAAAAAAGCATATGAGTTAGCTGAAGATATGAAAGAAGAGTATAAAATGGTAAAAAGCTCTCAAAATATTATAGATGAAGTTTCAAACTCTTTAAGGTCAATTATTTCTCAAAATGTAAATGAAATAAATAGATTAAAAACACTTATTTTAGAAAATGAGGTAATTTTAGAAAATGACATTTAAATATTTTTCTGGCTTCTCTTTAGAGAATGAAAAAGAGCTTTTTGAGGATTACTTAGTTGAAAACGACTTAACTGTTTCTGGATTTTCTTATGGGACTATAAAAGCATTTGAATATGCTTTAACTACAAAAAGAAGAGTTGATTTATTGCAACTTTTTTCTCCTGCTTTTTTTGAAACTAAAGATGAAAAGTTTAAAAGAATGCAATTAATGTATTATAAAAAAGATGAACAAGCTTACTGTAATACTTTTTTACAAAATGTTTCTTTCCCTTCTAAAGTTAATATGAAAGATTATTATAAAGAAGCTACAGTACAAGAGCTTGAAGAACTACTTTATTATAAATGGGATGAAAAAGATTTAGAAGAACTTTTAAACAAGGGAACTAAAATCGAAGTTTACTTAGGTCAAAAAGATAAAATTATTGATACTACAAGTGCAAAAGAGTTTTTTGAAAAGTTTGCAACAGTTTATTATATAAAAGAGAAAGGACATATTTTAAAATGAGTAAAGAAATAGCAAAAATAGGAATTATTACAACTTCAGATAGAGCAAGTAAAGGTATTTATGAAGATATCTCTGGAAAAGCTATTGAAGAGACTATGAATGATTATTTAACTTCACCATGGGAACCAGTTTATAGATGTATTGAAGATGACCAAACAACTATTGAGAATACATTAAAAGAGCTTGTTGATAATGAAAATTGTTGTTTAGTAGTAACAACAGGTGGAACAGGACCGGCTAAAAGAGATGTAACACCAGAAGCTACAGAAGCTGTGTGTGATAGAATGATGCCAGGTTTTGGAGAACTTATGAGAGCTGAGTCTTTAAAGTTTGTACCAACTGCAATTCTTTCAAGACAAACAGCAGGTCTTAGAGGAAGTTCACTTATTATCAATCTTCCAGGAAAACCAAAATCAATTAGAGAGTGTTTAGATGCAGTATTCCCTGCAGTTCCATATTGTATTGATTTAATGGAAGGACCATTTTTAGAGTGTAATGAAGAGGTTATGAAACCTTTTAGACCAAAGAAAAAATAGTTATATTTTCAATAGACACATTTATAAATGTGTCTTTGAAACTTTTAATGCTTACCTATAAATTCAGCTTTATTTATATGCTCCACATTTTCATTTGCAATATCTTTGATTTCTGAAGATGTTTCTCTTACATTTTGAGCTACATCAGCATTTTGTTGTGTTAAGGTATCAATTTCAGCAACAGAATCATTTATAAGAGTAATACTCTTCTCTTGTTCATGTGATGCTTCAACAACTTCTTCTATTAGTCTTGTTGTTTTTGATATATTTTCATCTAATTTTTGATAACCTAAAATCATTTTATCAGCAATTGTTTTTCCTTCATTTGCTTTGCTTGTTGCTGATTCAACTAAATTTTTAATCTCTTTTGCTGCATCTGCTGATCTACTTGCTAGATTTCTAACTTCTCCTGCAACTACAGAAAAACCTTTTCCTGCTTCACCAGCAGTAGCTGCTTCAACTGCTGCATTAAGTGAAAGAATATTTGTTTGAAATGCAATTTGGTCTATTAAGTTAATTGCTTCATGAACAGCATTTGTTGAGTCATTTATATCATTCATGGCATTTACTGTTTCAGTTGCAAGTTTTAGACCATGGTTTATAGATGTTTTTACATTCTCACCTTGTGTTGACATTGTCTTTGCAGTTTGAGTATTGCCTCTTGTTGTAGCTGTAATCTCTTCAATTGCAGCAGAAGTCTCTTCTATTGCTGAAACTTGTGAGTTTGTAGCATCTGAAAGAGCCATTGCATTATCAAGTAAATCTAATGATTTATTTTTTAATGAAATACTTGTTTCATATTTAAGACGTAAACTATTTGTTATCTCTCCTTTTAAATAGTTTATTCCCTTTGCCAACTCTTGTAATTTACCACCTTTAAAAAGAGTTTCATCTATATCTTTGATATATTTTTGTTCTCCATACTCTTTTAAGGTGTCAGCAATCTCAGTAAGACTTTGGTCTAACTTTTCAGTCATAACATTTATTGATTTTGCAATATAGTTTAACTTTTCATTTGATGTTTTAATTGTAATTCTATCAGTTGTATAACCATCTGAAAGCTTTTCAGTAGAAAGCATTATCTCTCCAAACAAAGTTAAATCTTCTGTTTGCTTTGATTCAATCAAATGAGATAAATCTAAAATAGTCTCAATAACTTCTCTTGTTTCTCCTGTACAATTATGATCAATTTTTTCTATTGAGTTTATTTCACTTTGGACATATTGATCAATGGTTTTTATTGCATCAATTATTTCATTTTTTTTATTTTTTTTGAGGAAACCAAACATCTTAAATCCTTTTAATTCATAGTTTTATAAAGCTCTTCGGCTTTTTCAATCTCTTTTCTTGTGGGCTTAATTCTTACAGAGATGTATCTCTTCTTGCCATTTGAGGAAGTAGAGGGGTAAGCTGTTGCATTTACCCAATAATAGTTTCCATCTTTTGTTTTATTTTTTACAATACCTTTCCAGATTTTTCCTTCTTGGATTGTTGTCCAAAGGTCTTTAAATGCTGCTTTTGGCATATCTGGATGCCTTACAATATTGTGTGGTTGACCTATTAACTCCTCCTTAGTATAACCAGCAATACTACAAAAATCATCATTTGCATAAATGATAATACCTTTTTCATCTGTCTCAGAAACAATCATTGTTTTTTTATCTAGTTCAACTTCACGCATAGCATATCCTTTTGAGGTTGATAGTAATTTAATTGTATATTTATTACTTTTAAATGAACTTTACATAAAAAAACTAATTTTGTTATTAATTAGTAATCATTCTGCTTATAGAAAATTATTTTAAGAGCATTTCTGTATAATTGATAATTATATAGGAGTGTTAAAAATGAATAAGATATTATTTTCAGTTTTTTTGGCGATAATTGGCTTTGCATTAGCATCAACAACTTTTAGTGTTCAACATGCTACTTTGATTGGAATACTTGTTTTACTTGTTTCTTTATGGACAAATGAAGGCTTACCTTTGGGGGTTGTTTCATTATTACCGATAGTATTATTTCCTTCTTTTGATATTTTAAGTACAACAGAAACATCATCTAATTATTCAAAGTCAATAATATTTCTGTTTTTAGGTGGTTTTATGATTGCAATTGCAACTCAAAAAACTGAATTACATAAGTACATTGCAAATAAACTTTTAAGTATTTTCCCAAGCACAACAAGGGGTATTATTTTTTCTTTAGCTGTAACTTCTGCTTTTTTAAGTTCACTAATTTCAAATACTACAACAGCTCTTTTACTTATTCCTATTGCAATGTTTTTAACAAATGAAACTTCATTGAAATTAAGATTTGTTCTTGCAATTGCATATGGTGCAAGTGTTGGAGGTATTGTAACTCCAATTGGAACACCACCTAACTTGATTCTTCTTGGATTCTTAGAGCAAAAAGGTATTGAGACAATTTCTTTTGTAAATTGGATTTTCCTAACAGCTCCACTAGCTGTAGTAATGCTTATTATAATACCTTTTATTTTATCTTTAGGAGCAAAGGCTATTGAGTTAGATAAGGATATTGGAAAGGCAGTTTTTTTAACAAGTGAGCAAAAAAGATTAGGAATGATTTTACTTACTCTTATTGTTTTACTTTTTGTAAACTCTAAAATTGAACCTTTTTATTCTGGTCTTGGAATCAATGAAAAAGGAATACTTTTAGGATATGGACTTTTAATGTTTGTTCCTAAATTAGGTTTTTTAGAGTGGGAAGATGCAAGAAAAATTCCATATGAAATCATTTTCTTATTTGGTGCAGGTTTTTCTATTGCAATGGCTTTTTCTTCAACAGGATTAGCTGAGCAAATTGCAAGTTACTTATTAGCCTTGACTTCTTTACCTGTAATGTTACTTATTCTTTTAGTTGCTGCTCTTGTGACTTTTACTACAGAAGTTACTTCAAATACAGCTCTTATCTCTATTGCTTTACCAATAATCTATTCTTTAGGAGAAGCAGCTCAGATTGATATTCAACTAATTTTATTCGTAGCTACTATTTGTGCTTCTTATGCCTTTATGCTTCCTATTGCAACTCCTCCAAATGCTATTGCTATGAGTAGTGGAGCTGTAAAAGTAAAAGATATGGCAAAATATGGATTTGTATTTAATCTATTAGGAATTTTATCAATAACAATTATTGCTTTAGTTTATTGGCAGTTTATGATTTAAAAGAAGACTCTATAAGAGTCTTTCTTTTAAAATGTTTCCCACTCATCATTTGAACTAGTGTCTTTAAATGCTTGGTTTTTCTCTATTTTTTTAGCAGGTTCTTTGTGTACTACTTTATTAGTTTGTACTGGAGTTGAATGTGTAGTTTGATTACTTTTATTTTTTATATCTCTTGATATATCAATATTGTTTTTTCCTTCAAACTCTTTTTTATCCACTTCTGAAACAATCTCTTTTGCTAAAGCTGCTGTATTTGTAGCAATCTCTTGTGTCTCTGTTGCTACGGCTGCATTTTTCTGAGTTTGTTGGTCAAGAGAGTTAATTGCATCATTTATTTGAACGATACCAGTCTCTTGCTCTTTAGAAGCATTTGAAACATCTGAAATAAGCTCAATAGTTTTATCAATATTTGTATTTAAGCTAGTATAACCTTCAATCATATTTCCAGCAATATTTTTACCTTCATTTGCTTTGATATTTGCATTTTCAACTAAATCTTTAATCTCTTTTGCTGCTTCAGCAGATCTAGATGCTAAGTTTCTAACTTCTTGTGCAACAACTGCAAAACCTTTTCCAGCTTCACCAGCAGTAGCTGCTTCAACTGCTGCATTTAAAGATAGAATATTTGTTTGGAAAGCAATTTGATCAATAACAGTAATAGCTTCATTAATAGCTGTTACTTGCTCATTGATATCATCCATAGCTGAAGTTGTTTTTGTTGCTAACTCTTGACCTTCACTTGCTGAGTTTGTTACTTGTGTTGCAAACTCTGCCATTTCACTAACTTTTAAACTAGTTGATTTTACATTTCCTGTAATCTCTTCTAAAGCAGCAGCTGTTTCTTCTAATGAAGCAGCAGCTTCATTTGATGCTTGATTTAATGTATCTACATTTCTTAGAAGAATATTTGAAGACTCATCTACAATAAGACCATTTCTTTTATTTTCAACTAACATTTGAGTAATTGAATCACCTAAAGAGTTAACTCCAACTCCAAGTTTTTCTAAGTGTTCTTTAATACCACTTGTATTTACTCTATCTTTATAGTTATAGTTAGAAAATTCTCCTAATACTTTTAGGATATTGTCAATATTGCTTTCTAAGTTGTCAGCCATTTTATTTAAAACATCTCTTAGTTCATTTAAAGCAGGGTTGTTAACTTGAGTTGTGATTCTTTGATTTAAATCACCTTGTTCAAATTCACCTAAAACTTTTATTGTTTCATCAATAATAGCTCTATCTTCTTCAATACCTTTTTGTGCTTTTAAGATATTTTCATTAACTGCTTTAGACATAAGACCTATTTCATCTTCACTATCACTTTCTAGTTCTTGAACATTGCTCGCATCTCTATTTATATAGTTAAAGAACCCTAGTAATCCTTCTTGGAATGATTTTAATCTTTTAACTATTACATTGTTAATTACAATAATAGTCCCAATAATCACTAATACTAGCACAACTAGTGAGATTATAATAATTAGGTTTCTAATTGCATTTGGAGTTATTAAAACTTCTGCTTCATCAATTTCTGAAAGAATTGCCCATTTGAAATCTTTTCCAATTTTAACTTCAGAATAAGCAGATAAAACAGGATTGTTATTATAATCCATGATAATCTCTGTATTCTCTTTTCCTGCAAGTGCATTTTTTGCTGCAACTGTATCAACCTTTGCTTTATTTGCAAATGATGCAACAAGTGAGTATGCTTTTGGATTTAAGTAACTATCACTTCTCATAAGTAAATCTTCACCTACAAGATAATCTTCTTGTGATTTACCATAACCTTCTCTAAACTGCATGATAGTATTTATAGCTCTATCACTAATTTGGAAAACTAAAATTGCAATTACTTTTCCTTCATCAATAATTGGATTACCTAAGAACATTGCAGGGGCATTATTACTTGGAGCATATGGTTCCATATCAATAAAAGTAGGTCTTTTATTTGCCATTGTTTGATGGTAAACTTTTCCAAGACCACTATTTTTTAGGTTTCCATATTTTAAGTTTGCACCATAGTCAGACTCTTTTGCTGCTGTATAGATTACATGTGATGTGTCTGCATCTATTAAAAAGATATCATAATATCCATACTCTTTTAAATAGTGTTGTAAAAAAGCTTCATGTCTTTGTGTTGCATCTTTTATTACAACAGAATCAACAGGGAATGCACCTTTTTCTTCGATGTCAAGCATATCATACGTATTTCTTAAATCATAAATTAGCTCAACAATGTTGTAACTTTTTGCAAGAACATTGATATCTCCAATTCTCTCTTTAAAAAAGTTTGAGATTTGGTTTGATTTAGAATCTCTTGCTGCAGTTAACATTGCATAGTTTTGGTTTAAAAGACTGTCTTTTGCTTCTTTTACTGAGAAAGAAGTAAGAATTATTGTTAGAAAACTTAGTGAGAATACCACTAAAACAATAATTTTTGTTTTGATTGTAAATTTTTTTAACATCTTAATCTCCTGATTCTATAATTATAAGATAGCTTGGTTACATTTTGGTTTAAATGTGAAAAAAAATGATATTTTTAAAGAAGAAATTAAGAGATAAATACTCTTTTATTCTCTTCTTTTTTGATTTCTGAGAAATTATCTAAGTAATCAAGGTAGCTAATTAGGTATTTTCTACTAAGTGGGAATTTTTCTTTGAAGTTTGAAATATCGATAAAACCTTCGTTTCTAATGATATTTTTCATTTCAAGTATAATTTTACTTAAGCTTTCTGAGTGGATAAAAATATTATGTTGTAATCTTATTACACTTTTTTTAGAACAAAGTGATTTTAGAATATTATCACCCATTTTTCTATCAATATCTAAATCATCATAGATATTATATGGAGCTGTTGGAGCAACATCTTCTTGTTCTAGTCTTTTTAAAATGATATTTTCTAGACTTTTTTTGAAATCTTCTTTAATATTTGAGCTTTTATATAGTTTTCCATCTTGAACTAAAAACTCTTCATTTACTAATTCTGTCATAACGATTTGAATAAAGTTTTCACTTGCCCACTTAAGTCTTAATGCAATTGAAGAAACAGAAAGTAGGGCATATTGATTCTTTTTATAAATTGATACAATTATGTCTTTGATTACTTGTTTTGTCTCTATTGGATATAAGATTAGTGAGTTTTCATCAATAAATACATTCTCTAAACTTTTAGCAAACTCTAATGCTTTTTCATGGCTTAGTGCAAATCTTTGTGCAGAAGATACCAGTCCTAGACCTTTTTTATGAGCTTCTAGTAGGATTTTATATGCATTTTCTATATCTTCTTTTTCTAAAGCTTCTAGTAAATTTAATTTTTGACTTTTTTTCATAGGGTCAATAATTGGATTTAATACAGTTGCCCCTGCAATAGTATCATTTGATTGTCTAATGATAATTTTCTCTTTATAAATAGAGAAAATAGGTTCACTTAGTGATAGTTGTGCAAAACCTTGTGATACTTCAAATCCTTCCGTAGAATTGAATAGTAAAACTCTAGCTTCAACTCTTTTAGTTCCAATAAAAATAGAGTATTTTTGATTATGTTTTATAGTTTTGTTTTTTAGACATTTAAAAGAGATATCTATTTTATCAAAGCCTCTTAAAAAACCTTTTTTAGAGATTAAGAAACCTTTTTTAATATCTTTAGTATTTACATTACTTAGATTAATTGCAGTTCTATTTGATATGTTAGAAATCTCACTATTTTCTCCATGAACTTGAAGGTTTTTTACTTTTGCTTCTTTTTTAATATCACAAATAAAAACTTTTTCATCTTTTTTTAGAGGTTTTCCTAAAACTGTTCCTGTTACAATAGTACCACTTCCTGAAGAAGAGAAAACTCTATCCACATAGTATCTAAAGAAGTTTTCTTCTATTTTTGTACTTGCATCAAGTGTAAACAGTTTTTCTTTTAGTTTATTGATTGACTCTTCATCGTAAATAGAAACTGCTTTAGAAAATAGTATATTAAAATCATACTCATCATTTATAAACTGTTCAATCTCTTCTTTATTTTTCTTTAGTGTTTCTTCATCTACTAAATCTTTTTTAGTGATAGTTAAAATTGCGTTTTTAACTCCAAGAAGATTTAAAATTTCAAGATGCTCAATTGTTTGAGGCATAATTTTCTCAACAGCACTTACAACAATCATCACACAATCAAAAGAAAAGGCTCCTGCAATCATATTTTTAATCAGTTTTTCATGTCCAGGAACATCAATAAAAGCAACATTCTTATCATCTTGGCTTAAATTTGAAAAACTTAAATCAATAGTTATTCCTCTTTGTTGTTCTTCTTTAGTTGAATCACCTTCATAACCATTTAATGCACGGATTAATGCAGTTTTTCCATGGTCAATATGTCCACACGTTCCAATAATATAGTTACTCATTTATAATCTGTCCTATCTTTTCAATTAAAATATCTAAATCATCTTCTAAAATTGTTCTAAAGTCTAATAAGAATTTTTCATTTTCAATTCTTCCGATGATATTGTTTTTTCTAAATAGTTTTTCTATTTTATTAGGTTTATAGTTTTTAAACTCAATACTTAAAGCTATTGTTGGTATTTTTTTATTTGGTGTTGTTCCTCCACCAATTACAGTTTTAGTTTCGATAATTTCACAAGTACAAAAAGATGAGATTTCCTCTTTTATTCTTTTTGCATTTGTTTCTAACTCTTCAAATGTTTTAAAAAGCATTTTAAGAGTTGGAATTGAATCAAAATCTTTTAAAAGGATTGACTTTACATTCTCTTCTAAAATAGCAAGGGTTAATTTATCAACTCTTAGCATTCTTAGAAGCTGGTTTTTCTTTAATTGCTCAATATACTTTTTCTTTCCAACTATGATTCCAGCTTGTACTGAACCTAATAGTTTATCTCCTGAAAAGCTAAGCAGACTTGGATTATGTTTCATATAATCTAATACAGAAGGTTCAGACTCTTTTAATCCATAAGGTAAATCAATTAAATGACCACTTCCCATATCATAGTAGTCTATCACATCATTTTTTTGTGCTACATCAATAACTTCTTTAAAAGAAACTTCTTGAGAAAATCCTTCAATAGAGTAGTTTGATTTATGTACTTTCATAAGCATTGAAGTGTTTTCATTGATTGCATTTTCATAATCTCTTAGGTGAGTTTTATTTGTAGTTCCAATCTCTTTTAAAATAGCTCCACTATTACTCATAACATCTGGAACTCTAAAACTTCCGCCAATTTCTACAAGTTCACCTCTACTTACTGCAACTTCTTTTCCTTTTGCAAAAGTGTTAAGGATTAAGAAAACTGCACTTGCATTGTTGTTTACAATTAAAACATCTTCACATCCAAGAAGTTCGCAAAAAACTTTAGAGATATGAGAATATCTCTCTCCTCTTTTTCCCATCTTTAAATCATATTCTAAATTGTTGTATGAAGTTGCTATATCTTTTGCTTTTTCAAAAACATCTTTATTTATTAAACTTCTTCCTAAGTTTGTATGAACAATTACTCCAGTTGCATTTATAACTTTTTGAAGTGAGGGTTTTATAATAGTTTCATACTCTTTTAAAATATTTGATACTAATTCTTCTTCATCTATTGAATCAGTTTTCTTAGCTAAAATATTTTGTCTTAATTCTTCAATCTCTTTTTTTATAATTGAAGTAATTAAAGTGTTTGATAAATTTTTAAAAGCTTCATTAGATGCTAATTTATCAACCTTAGGAATAGATTTTAGTAAAGTCATTTTTACCCTTTTAGAATTTTTTAATCTTTTTATTGTAGAATTTCAGTCTTATTTACGTTTGGGGGGTATGTGACCCTGGTGGGCACCGCAGGCTTCAACCCTGATCGGCGGTTTTTGTGTAAACGCCGCGGTAGGTTCGATTCCTACACCTTCTCGCCAAACAATAATCATCTTTTCTATAAAAATAAAATCAAATATATTAAAAATAAAACCCTATACTTTAGAAAAAGTATAAAGTTTTTTATTTACAAATTAGTAAATAATAATTGGTGTTGCACCTCTTGGAATAACTTCACCCATAATAGTTGCATATCCGTAAGTTAAGTCTTCTACTCTTTTTACGTACTCTTTTGCATCTTCAGGATCCATTGCAATTAGTAGCCCACCAGAAGTTTGTGCATCACAATACATTTGATAACACTTATCCGTTGGACACATAATAGTTGTTTTATCCTCAAGGTACTTCATATTTCTTTTTGTACCACCTGGAACTACCCCTTGGTCACCAAGTTCTTGAGCTTCTGGTGCTACAGGTACAACTCCACAATGTATTGCAAAAGAGTTAAAAGGACCAGTTGCTTCTAATGCATGACCTAATAATCCAAATCCTGTAATATCAGTACAAGCACTAACATCATAATCTTTTAAAAGTTTTGCAGGTAGATAGTTTAATGTTTCCATAACTTTTATAGCCTCTTTTTTTGCACTATCACTTATTACATCTCTTTTAATAGCTGTTGTTAAAATACCCATACCTAAAGGTTTTGTAAGAACTAATACATGTCCTATTTTTGCAGTATTATTTCTTAATATTTTATCTGGATGCACTAATCCAGAAACCGATAATCCATAATACATTTCAGGTGATTCAATTGTGTGTCCACCCATAAGTAGTCCACCACACTCTTGAATTTTCTCATTTCCACCTCTAAGCATCTCTCTTAGTACTTCTGTACCATGGTTTTTTCTATCAAAACCTACAATATTTAAAGCAGTTTTAACGTCTGCTCCCATTGCAAAAGCATCAGATAAAGAGTTAGCTGCAGCAATTTTTCCATAAATATATGGATCATCTACAACTGGTGTAATAAAGTCTAATGTTTGTACTAGACCTTCTTCATCATTTAATTTATATACAGATGCATCATCATTATTCTCAAATCCAACAAGCACTTTGTCATCACATGGAACTAAACTACAAATTGTTTGTTTAAGGTCACCCGGACCCATTTTTGCAGCTCAACCAGCAGCTTGAACGAATTTGGTTAATTTATATTCGTCACTCATAAAATATTCCTGTATTTTTATATGGAGAAAGTATAGATAAATTGAAGTTAAAAGTAAGTATAAAACATTTATGTATACCTAATCCATAGGTTTATATTGTTTAGATTTTACTTATTAATTATTTAAAGCTAGTTTAAGTAAGGTAAAATTTTTTTTACTATTTAAGTGGAAATTTATTTACAGTTTACTATAGTTACGACATTAAAAAGCATAACCTAAGGCTTAGGTTGGACATAAAAATTAACTATGCATGCAAATTAATTTATGACTACATATGCTTCAAAACAATTAAATTTTGGAGTACAAATGAAAAAACTACTGTTTATTGCACTTTTATGTGTAAGTTCACTTTTTGCAAAAGATTTTGCATTTACGGCGATTCCTGACCAGGATGAAACTAAATTAAAAGAGAGATTCTCTTTACTAGCTGATTATTTATCAAAAGAATTAGGTGTTAACGCGAAATTTATTCCTGTTAAATCATACTCTGCATCAATTGCAGCATTTAGAAACAACCAAGTGCAATTAGCATGGTTTGGTGGATTATCTGGTGTTAGAGCAAGACTTATTGTTCCAAATGCAGTTGCAATCGCACAAGGTGTTGAAGACCCTAACTTCCACTCATTCTTAATCGCAAATACATCAACTGGTTTAGAAAAATCACGAGAAATTCCAGCAGGTGTAGAAGGTAAAACATTTACTTTTGGTTCAAAAGGTTCTACTTCTGGTAGATTAATGCCAGAATATTTTATTAGACAAGCATTTAACAAAGCTCCTAATGAGATTTTTGAAAAAGTTGGATTCTCTGGAAATCACTCAAAAACTATTGCATTAGTTCAAAGTGGTGCTTATGAAGTTGGTGCAGTTAACTATAAAGTATGGAAAAAAGAGTTAGCAGCTGGTAAAATTGATACTTCTAAAGTAAAAATTATTTATCAAACACCAGGTTACCCTGATTATAACTTCACTGCAAGAGGTGATTTAGATGCAACTTATGGTGAAGGATTTACTAAAAAATTACAAGCTGCATTAATTGCTATTAAAGATGAAAAAATCTTAAACTCTTTCCCTAGAAGTGGATTTATCAAAGCTGAAAACAAAGACTTTGATGCAATCTTAGAAACTGGAAGAAAAATAGGGATTATTGACTAATATGGCATTTAATCTTGTTAATGAATCAATATTCTATGATGATTTCAAAGCAATTGACTCTTTAACACTAAATATCCAAAAGGGCGAAAAGGTAGCCCTTTTGGGTAAAAGTGGAAGTGGAAAGTCGACATTATTAAAAAGAATGTTTGAATTACAAAAAGAGTTTTCTTCTTATATCCCTCAAGAGTTAGGTTTAGTAAATAACCTATCAGTTTTTCATAATGTATATATTTCAAAACTTGATACTAACTCTTTATTTTATAATATTAGAAATTTTATTATTCCATGTAAAAAACAAGTAAGTGGAATTTCTAATATTCTAAAAGGTTTATTACTTGATGATAAACTATTTACAAAGTCTTTAAACCTTTCTGGTGGTCAGAGACAAAGAGTGGCAATTGCAAGAGCAATGTATGGACAAAGTGAAATCTTACTTGCAGATGAACCAGTTTCAGCTTTAGATGAGTTTTTATCAAAAAAAGTTATTGAAAAACTTAACTCTTCTTTTGAAACAGTAGTTTGTACAATGCATAATGTTGATTTAGCAATAGAAAACTTTGATAGAGTAATAGGTTTAAAAGATGGGGAAGTATTAGTAGACAAACACTCTTCAGAACTTACACAAGAAGATAGAAACAGACTTTACCATGCTACAAAGTAAGAGTTTAAATGTATCAGTTATATTTTTAGCTGTTGCAGTTGTATCATTTATATTTGCTGACTTTTCAATCTCAACTTTAGAACCTTTTTTAGAGTTAAAAAGATTTTCACTTGCACTATTTGAGATAAATGTTTTAGAAGTTCCAAAACTAATTCCAGCTCTTTTTACTACGATTTCTATTGCGGTTGTTGCAATGCTTGTATCTTCAATCATTGGATTTTTTTTAGCCCTTATTTTTGAAAACTTTTTTGTAAGAACTACATTAGCTTTTACAAGAGCTATTCATGAACTTTTTTGGGCTTTGATTTTTTTACAAATCTTTGGTTTAAATACTTTAACTGCACTTTTAGCAATTATCTTGCCTTATAGTGCAATTTTGGCAAAAGTCTATGCGGAGATTTTACAAGAGCATGATACTTTTCCAAATGAATTAAAAGGAAAATCAAAAGTATCCTATTATCTTTATACAAAAATACCTGATGCTTTTCCCCACCTTGTAGCATATACTTATTATAGGTTTGAGTGTGCTTTAAGATCAACTGCTATTTTAGGTTTTGTAGGAATTACTACTTTAGGTTATTATCTATCTTCTTCTTTTATGCAAGGTTATTATAATGAAGTATGGTTACTTTTAATTATGTTTTATATAATCATTGCAACTATTAGATGGTGGGTAAATAAATATACTGTTATTCCTGTAGTTGTATCATCTTTATTTTATCTTGATGATTTTGGAACAGTTAGTTTTGATAACTTTATTAGGTTTATTACAAGTGATATAGTTCCTCATCCTATAAGAACAGATAAACCTTTTTCAGAAGTGATTGCTTGGTTTGAATCTATTTTTAAAGAGGAGATTTTAATTGGAGTTTTTAATACAATTTTATTAACTCAGATTTCTTTGGTTTTAACAGCTTTTTTAGCTCTTGCAACTTTTCCTTTAGTTTCAAAGAAGTTTACAAACAAGTTTGCACGAACTCTTTCTCATGTATTTTTAGTAGTTTTAAGGTCAACTCCTGAGTATATCTTAGCATATCTATTTTTACAGATTTTTGGACCATCTATGCTTCCTGCTGCACTTGCACTTATGCTTCATAATGGAGCGATAATAGGTTTTCTTATGGGACAACAAACAGATGAAATAGACTTTAGACTTGATGTAACAAAAAAGAAAAATGAACTTTACTTATATGAAGTATTACCAAGAATCTATTCTCAATTTTTAGCTTTCCTTTTCTACAGATGGGAAATAATTATGAGAGAATCAGCTATCTTAGGGATATTAGGAGTTGCTACTTTAGGTTTCTTTATTGATTCTGCAATTGCTGATTTTAGACTTGATAAGATGATGTTATTATTAATAGTAACAGCTATTTTAAATATCTGTATTGATTTGATTTCTAAAAAGAGTAGGGACTATTTAAAAGTAGAAAAGAGTATTACCTCTTGTGGATGTGATTTAAAATAAAAGAAGAGATATCTTCTTTTATTCTATTAGATAATAATTTCATTTAAAGCAGTATCTCTAACTTTTTGAATTTTAAATGTTGCATTAGCAACTTTTCTTGCAGTATCTTCACCATATTTTTCAATAACAGCTTCAATACTATTTAACTCTTTTCTTGAGAAAAGTGATTTATCAAACTCTTCTTCCATCTTTATAAATTTTAATTCTATAAATTTATCTTTTGTAAGAACTTCAATATCTAAATAGTCAAGTAACTCTTGAATAATATATAATCTCTCATCTTCTTCATCTAGGTCTTCACTATTTGCAATAATCTCAAAAATCTCACCAATAACAACTGGTTCAGGATTTCTTTTATCTTTTATATAGTCTTCATTAAATATTTTTTCACCAGTTTTCTTTTGGTTCTCAAAATCCATTAAAAAAAGTAGAATAGCTACCTTTCTGTCATTTAGATGTTTTACATCTTTTTCAAGCATATATAAAATTGCATTTGCAATCTTTGTAATATCAATTTTCAATTTTTTCCTTTTAGATTATGTCTAATGCTTTTTCATTAAACTTATATGTTTTATGTGCTACTTTTGTAAGAATATCTTTTGCTGCTAAATCTTTAAAAAGTTTTATAAGTGTTGGTTTCGAAATAGAGATTTCATTCATAATATCACTATATGATGAGTGAAGAAGATTTTCTTTATCTAAGTTTCCAACAATATATTTTACTACATCAACTTGTTTACTGTCTGTGATAGCAGAAATTGTTTTAATAATATTTGAGTTCTTTTCTATCTCTTGTGATTGAATGATTGGAAAAAGAACATCATGTAAAGTATTTAATAACTCTTTGATATTTATAGGTTTTACAATATAGTTCTCTACTTTTAGCTTAATAGCATCTAGTAGGTACTTTGTATCAGTGTGAGCTGTTGTTAAAATAGCTGGAATATTAATATGTTCATTCTCTTTTAGACTTCGTAAGAAATCTATTCCATTTTCATTTTCTAATAAAATATCAGAAATAATAACATCTACTTTTTTTGTATCAAGTATTTGTAAAGCTTCTTTTGATGTATTCACTGCATAAACATTTGCAACAAAATCATCAAGTATATCTTTTGTATGAGTTAATAGGGATTTGTCATCTTCTAAATAAAGAATATTAAACTTATTTAAAATATTTAGGTCTCTTTCTGACATTAGTTTGTTCCTTCTATTTGTTTGTCAATTGGTATATCTATAATAAATAATGCACCATGCTCTAAATTGTATCCGTCTATTTTATTAAAAACATTCTTACATTTTATATTACCATTCATATGTCTTTCAATAATTTGCTTTGACATATAAAGTCCAATACCAGTTCCTGCACTTTTATATTTAGTAGTATAGTATGGTTCAAAGATTTGAGGAAGGATATTTTCGTCAATTCCTTCACCATTATCATAGATATTTATTCTAGCATGACCTTTGTGTTCTTTGATGATAATTTTAATATATCTATCTTTTTTTAGATTTTTAAGGGCATCTTTTGAATTAGAGATTATATTTAAAAATACATGAGATAACTCATTATAAAAGCCATAAATTTTTAAATCTTTTTCAACTATTAGTCTTAGGTTGATATTATCTCTTTCTAAAATATACTTTGATAGCTCAATTGAGTGTTCAACACACTCTTTTAAACTAAATGAAGACTTGTCTTTATTTGGGCTAAAGAAGTTTTGAAAATCTTCTAGTGTGTTTGACATATTTTCAGCAAGAAGTATTGCATCATTTGTTTTTTGTTCAACAAACTCAAAAGATAGTTTTCCAAGTTCCATCTTTGTTTGGAAGGATTGAATAATCATCATTAAAGAACCTAAAGGTTGTCTCCATTGATGGGCAATATTTCCAAGCATCTCTCCAAGAGAAGCAAGCTTTGATTGCTGGAACATGATTAAATCTTTTTTTCTAGAGTTTGCTACTTCTTTTTGAATTTTGATTTCAAGATAGTCATTAAGCTCTTGTAACTCTTTTGTTTTTTCATCAACTGCATCTTCAAGTCTAAAGTGAAGTTTTCTAAAGTTGTTGATTAGTAAAATTGATAAAATAATTGAGAATAAAAACACAAATACAATAGAGACATTTAATACAGTTGTTAAAGTACTAAAAGTTTTTAATGTTTCTCTTCTTTCACTAATTGCTAGGTTTAGGTCATAGTTAGAAAGATTTGTAATATAAATATTAATTGAATTAATCTCAAAATAGATTTCATTGATTAGCTCTGAGGTTTCTTGTGATTGACCTTCTTCTAAAAGTTTTACTGCTCTTTGGATTTTTCTATGTAACTCTAAAATCTTATTATTTATATTTGAAATAATACTATCTTGTAAAATTTGACTACTAGAGTGATAAGTTACTCCAAATAGCTCATTAATTTTTCTAGTAACATAAGACTTTTTAAAGTTCGCATCTTTTGAAGTCTTTAGATAACTATCCCAGTTTTTATTAATAAGTTGTTGTCCTAAAAGGATTATCTCTTTCGATTGTTTTATAGTGATATTGTTTTTTTGAATATCATATAAAGTGTCATAGATATTTATTTTGTAAGTATCTTTGATTTTTTCTAGTTTGATAATAGGTTTAGTTCTTTTTTCAAAAAGGATATCAAAGTCATTTTTTAAAGTATAAATTGATATTTGAGAAAGAATAATAATAGAAATCATTCCACCTGTGATAATAAATATTAAAATAGAAGTTTTATAAGAAAAGGGTAAATCGTCGAAATAAGACCAAACTTTTTTAATCATATTTTATCTCTTTGAAGTTATTGTTTTTATATTCATATAAATATACTTTATTTAAAAGCTGATGGTTTTTATATTTAAGTTTTATACCTTCTAATGTATTAGTAGGTAGGTTTTTAATTGCTTTTAAAAACTTAGCTTGTGTTATATCTCCATCAATTTGTCTTATTGCTTCAACTGTTGTTTTAGCTGCAAGGAAAGCTTCTAAAGAGATAAAACCTAATGGCTCTTTAGGAAAATACTTTTTCATTATGTTTCTATACTCTGCTACTATTCTGATTCTATTATCATAATATGGTGGAACAACTTGTGAAAAAAGAATATTTGATGTTGAATCATTAAGTTCATTTACCATTTCATTTGCATCACCAAATGAGATATTGCAGAAAATTGTATCTTTAAAACTTTTATCTTCTTTTGCTTTTTTTATAAAATGAGCATTTGCTTCGTATGCTCCAATCATAATTATTGCTTCAGGATTATGAGATTTGATTTCTAAAAAGGCATGTCTTATTGAAAGAGTGTTTCTTTTATACATTCCTTCACCTTCAATATTTAACCTTTTATTACTAAGGGATTTAATTAGGGATACATAACCTTCTTCACCAAAGGTATCATTTTGATAGAAAACTGCAAATCTTTTAATACCTTTTTTATCATGTAGATATGTGACAATTTGATCTATCTCTTCTTGATAAGAGCTTCTAAAGTTTATAAAACTTGAAAGTTGTTCATTTCTTAAAAATGAAGCGCCTGTAAATGGAGCAATAAATGGGATCTCTAGTTTTGTTAGTTCTGGTAAGATGTTTTTTACTGTAGGAGTTCCCACTAAACCAAAAAGTGCAAAAAGCCTATTGCTGTCAATTAGTTTACTTAAGTTCTCTTTTGTAAGTTCAGGTTCATATTTATCATCATACCAAAGAAGCTTGATTTTTTTGTTATCAGGAAGAAGTCCAATTTCATTTGCGTAGTTAAAATATGCATTGGCACCAACATAAACATTGTGTCCCATGGCTTTCATAATACCAGTTTTAGGAAGTGAGGTTCCTAAATATAAAGTATCTTCATTAAACTCATTTCTATTTAGTTTTATATAACTTAAAACAAATATTAAAGTAAATATAAAAATATATTTTATCAAATAAAATCCTATGTTTTTTTAAGATTATAGCATAATAGTCAAACTTTTTTTACCAAAAAGTAACAGTTTCCTAACAAATGGTAAACTATATTTAACTATTTAAGTTTCATATAAGTTTTAAGTTAATAGAATAAAGTAAAATATTTTTTACCAAAAGGCATAGGTTATGCAGGAATTTATATATTATAACAAAGATGGAATAGATTTTCCATTACCTGAAACTATTTTAGTAACTCAAAGTTTAACAGATATCCCTCAAAATGAATATATTGTTTCTAATACAAAAGGTACACAAGCTGAACTTGTTGCCGATGAAATAGACTTTTATATCAAAAACTCACAAGACTCTTTAGCAAGTAAAATTAAAAATGTAGAAAAGCTTTATGAAATAAATGCTACTAAATTTGATTTTGCAAGAGATATGCTTTTCAAAGAAGAAGTTAATAATACTGTTTTACTTATTTGCGATAATGAACAAAAAAGTGAAGTTTTAAGATCAATGGTTCCTGATGAATTTGATCTTTTTCATGTAACTGAAGATATTGTTAAAGATTTAGAAGGACAAATTGGAAACTTTACTGCAACTGTAGCAGATGGTGAAAAAGATGTTGATTTAAATATTAGTCAAGTTATTTGGTACAACCAAAAAGATATTGCCTGTAAATATTCAGGAATCTTTGACCCTGTAGAAGAGGGATTAGATGACGTATTAGCTCAGATTAGAACAAACATCTCTAATTTTGAATATAGAAAAGTAATAGCTTATGATTCTTCAATTTGTCAATACCATGAAAGAAGAGAAGAAGTTTGTGGAAGATGTGAAGGTGTTTGTCCAACAAATGCTATTACAAAAATTGATGAAGTAAAACATTTAGAGTTTTCTCATGTAGATTGTACTAATTGTGGAGAGTGTTTTTCTGTTTGTCCATCAGGTTCATTAGAGTACACACCTCAAGGAAAAGAATCTATTTACAATGTAAGTACTTTCTATAAAGATACTCATCCTTTAGTTGTACCGTCAAAAATGAACCTAAAAAGTTTAGAGATAGAAGTAAAAGAGAATGTACTTCCTTTTGTTTTAGATACAGCACTATTTTTAGATGAAAGTTCTTTATTAACTATTACTCAAATGTCTGGTTCTCAAGTAGTAATTTATAATGATTACTTCTCAGACTCTATTAAGAACTCTATTCAAATTATAAACGATGTTTATCAAGCAAAATATAAAAAAGATGCAATTTTAACAGCTTCTACAGAAGATGAATTAAAAGAAAAACTAGAAGAAGTTTCTTTTATTGAAAACTCATACGTAAATTATAATCAACAAGGGCAAAGAAAAAGAGAAGTATTTGCAAGTAGATTAGAAAAGCTTGTTGGTGACCAAGACTATGGAACAGTAAAAACTGGTGAAGTTGTTCATTATGGAAAAGTAAAAATCAACGAAGCTAACTGTACTTTATGTTTATCATGTGTTGGGGCATGTAATGTTAATGCTTTAGTAGCAAATGCAGAAGATAATACATTAAGATTAAATTCATCAATTTGTACAGCATGTGGATATTGTGAGTCTTCATGTCCAGAAGCTGATTGTTTAACAATTGAAAGAGATGTAATTGAATTAAAACCAACATGGTTTAAAGAAGAAGTATTAGCACAAGATACACTTTTTGCATGTGTTGAGTGTGGTAAAGAGTTTGCTACAACTAAAGCAGTTGAAAAGATTGCAAATATGATGGGACCAATTTTTGCTTCAAACCCAGTAAAACAAAGAACACTTTATTGTTGTGAAGATTGTAAAGCAAAACTAATGATTAAACAAGGATTATTAAATGCATAGTAAAGAAATAGATAAAGCAAGACAGTTTATTTATAACGTTTTAGCAATGATTTTTTTAGAAGACCAAGTAAAAGATAATCAAGCACAAATACTTGAAAGTCTAAAGCTTTTATCTGAAAATCCATTTGATACTGATTTTGCAGAGTCTGTAAATAGTATTATCAAAGAGTTAGAATCATATGAAAAAGATGAGTTTTATGTTCAATATCAACAACTATTTTTAGTTCCATTTGGAAATTCAGTTTCATTAAGTGCTTCTTGGCACTATGATGAAAGAGAAGCTGGACTAATGCTTTTAAAGGTTAGAGATATTTTAGGAAAAACTAAAATTAGAAAAGATGAAAAAGCCTTTACAGCACCAGAAGATAACTTTGGATTTATCTTTACACTTTGTGCTTATTTAATTGAGCAACAAGTAGAAGGTGAGATTAAAGAAAATTTACAAAAAGAGTTATTTAAAGAAGTAATTAATCCATTCGTTGAGAAGTTTTCATTCCAACTTGTATCAAGTGGCTCTGATGTTTATTCTCATGTAGGTTCTTTACTAAATATTTTCTTCAATTTTGAAAGATCATATTTAGAAATTGAAAAAGTAGCATAGGTTAAGGGAGTGAAACTCCCTCTAAGAACTTAAAGAGTTTTTAGAGGGTTTTTCACCCACTAATAAAATAAGGAGTTTAATATGGCTGATGAGTTAACTCAAAGAAGAGGCTTTATTAAAAGAGCAGGAATTGCAGCTACTGTTTTAGCTGGTTCTGTTGTAGCAACTGCTGCGACTTCTGAAAATAAAGACAGAGGAGAAGGAAGCAACGTTGGTAATGGTGTTGTAACTGGAACTTCTAACAAGAAAGAGATTCTGTATAAAAAGACTGCGGCTTGGAGCGAATTTTATAACGCTGCAAAATAATTAGATAGGAGAAGAAGATGAATATGCTTAAAAGCTTTGGAAGAAGAAGCTTCTTAAAGATGGCTTCACTTGCAACTGCTGTTACAGCAACTTCTGCCTTTGCTAGTACTAAGACAGTACTAAGAGATGCGACTGAGGATGAGATTAAAAATCCATTCCCAGGTTCAAAACTTGTAAAAACAGTTTGTACGCATTGCTCGGTAGGATGTGGTGTAATTGCTGAAGTTCAAAATGGTGTATGGGTTAGACAAGAGGTAGCTCAAGACCACCCGATTAGTCACGGGGGACATTGTTGTAAAGGTGCTGATATGATTGATAAAATCAGAGCAACTAACAGACTACAATATCCAATTGAAAAAGTAAATGGTGCTTGGAAAAGATTAAAATGGGATGATGCTATGAGCAAAGTCTCTGATAAACTTATGGAGCTTAGAGAGAAATATGGTCCTGATTCAGTTCAGTTTTTAGGATCTGCAAAGGTAAGTAATGAGCAAGCTTTCTATATTAGAAAATTTGCTGCTATGTTTGGAACGAATAACATAGATCACCAAGCTAGAATTTGACATAGTCCAACAGTTGCCGGTGTGGCAAATACATGGGGTTATGGTGCTATGACAAATCATATTGGTGATATGCAAAATTCAAAAGCAATCATTATTTTCGGAGCTAATCCAGCTTCTAACCACCCGATTTCTATGCAACATATTTTAAAAGCAAAAGAACAAAACGGGGCAAAAATTATTGTTGTTGATCCAAGATATACTAAAACTGCTGCTAAGTCTGATATCTATTGTAGAATTAGAACTGGTACAGATATCGCATTTATGTATGGTATGATTAGACTAATCAAGAAAAATGGTTGGTTTGACAAGTCATTCATTAACGATAGAGTTTATGGTATGGAAGAAATCTTCGAAGAGTGTGAGAAGTTTACTCCTGAACACGTAGAAGATGTTACTGGATGTCCAAAAGAAGTATTAATTCAAGCTACTACTGCATATGCAGCGGCTGATCCAGGTGCTTTAATTTGGAATCAAGGATGGACACAACATACTATCGGTTCTTCAAACACAAGATTAGGTTCTATTTTACAATTAGTACTTGGTAACATGGGTAAACCAGGTGGTGGATGTAACATTCTTAGAGGTCATGATAACGTACAAGGTTCTACTGACTTAGGTTGTTTATCACACACATTACCAGGATATTATGGTATTAAAGAAGGTTCTTGGAAATACTTCTCTAAACAGTGGAATGTAGATTACGACTGGTTAAGAGGAAGATTCAAATCTAAAGAAATGATGGAAAAACCAGGATACAGTTTATCTTTATGGATCCATGGTGTAAATGAAAAAGAGAACGAAGCTAACAATGGTGGAGCTCCTTTAAAAGCACTAGTTTGTATCGGTAATGGTATTTCTACAATTACTCAAACGCACAAAGTAAAAGAAGCATTAGACAACTTAGACTTAGTTGTATTTATTGATCCTTATGTAAATGATGCAGCAGTTATCACTACAAGAAATGATAACATGTTCTTATTACCAGCAGCTTCACAAGTTGAAACTGAAGGTACAGTTGTAAATACTGCAAGAACTGCACAATGGAGATATAAAGTTGTAGATCCTTTATATGAAGCAAGAACAGACCACGATATCTTATTCGATTTCGCTAAGAGAATGGGATTCTATAAAGAGTTTATTGCTGGTATGGGTAAAGGTGAAAACTTTAAATGGCCAGAAGATGCTACTAATGAGATTGCAAGAAGTTTAAAAACTATTGGTTTCCAAGGTAGAACAGCAGAAAGAATTAAAAAGCATACTGATAATTGGCACTTATTTAACTCTACTTCATTAAAAGGTAAAGGACCAGTTTCTAAAGAATATTACGGTTTACCATGGCCTTGTTGGGATGAAAAACACCCTGGAAGTCCAGTATTATATAACGTAAACTTACCAGTATCACAAGGTGGTATGGGATTCAGAGCTAGATTTGGTACTGAAAGAAATGGAAAGAGTTTATTAGCAGCTAATGGTGTTGCTCCAGTTGGTTCTAAAGTTAAAGGTGGTTATGCAGAAATCACTTATAAAAACATTGAAGAATTAGCAGGTGTTAAATTAACTGATGAAGAGAAAAAAGCAGTTGAAGGTACAAACTGGAAAACTGATGATAGTGGTATCCTAGTAAAATATGCACTTCAAGCTGGACTTGCTCCATATGGAAATGCTAGAGCTAGAACTATTGTATGGAACTTTAGAGATAATATTCCTAAGCATAGAGAGCCATTACACTCATTTAGACCTGATTTAGTTAAAAAATATCCAGCAGTTGACGATATTAAGAGTCACTATAGAACAAATGTTAGATATAAATCTGAGCAAAATGCACAAGTATGGGTAAATGATTATCCAGTGAATATTGTATCAGGTAGAATTGTTGAGCATATGGGAACTGGTACTGAAACAAGAGCTTCTAAATACTTAGCAGAGCTTGCAGGTGAAATGTACGGTGAAGTACACCCAGAACTAGGTGCAAAACTTGGAATCAAAGATGGTGAAATGATGTGGGTTCATGGAACTGGTGGCGGAAAAATCAAAATTAAATGTGTACACAGTTTAAGAGTAGATGAAAATTCTGTATTCTTACCACAAAACTTCTCTGGTATCTGGAGTGGTGAACACTTAGGTAAGAGATATCCAGCAGCGACTGCACCATATGCATTCGGTGAGAGTTCTAACCAAGTTACAAGTTATGGTTACGATCAACAAACTTCTTGTCCAGAGACTAAATGTTCTCTAGTAAGATTAGAAAGAGCATAGGAGAATAAATATGGGAAAACAACCAGAATTTTCAAGAATGAAATTTTATTGTGATGAAAACCTATGTATTGATTGTAATGGGTGTGTAGTTGCTTGTAAAGAGGCTCATGAAGTTCCTGTTGGTGTAAACAGAAGAAAAGTTATTACAGTAAATGAAGGTGTAGTAGGGAAAGAAATTTCTGTATCTATGGCTTGTATGCACTGTAGTGATGCTCCTTGTCAACAAGTTTGTCCTACTGATTGTTTCTATATCAGAACAGACGGAATTGTATTACATGATAAAGATGTTTGTATCGGTTGTGGTTATTGTTTATTTGCTTGTCCTTTTGGAGCTCCTCAGTTCCCTAAAGACGGTGCATTTGGAACAAAAGGTAAAATGGATAAATGTACTATGTGTGCAGGTGGTCCAGAAGAAACTAACTCTTCAGAAGAGTTCCATAAATACGGTCAAAATAGAATTTCAGAAGGTAAGGTTCCTATGTGTGCTTCAATGTGTTCTACTAAAGCGCTACTTGTTGGTGATGCTGACGAGGTTGCTTTAATTAAAACATATAGAGCTACGCACAAAGGAAAAGGTATCGCAACAGAATCTTATGGATGGTAATATAAATGGACAATAGCTCGTTTTACGAAAGAAATAAGGCATATATTTTAACATTTCTAGGGCTATCATTAGTGGGATTTGTATTTATTGAGTTCCTGATGGTAATTGACTGGAACTACTTTATTAAGTACAAGTTAGCAATCCTATTTACAGGGAACCTGGATGGAGTTTTAACTCCACCAAGTTCTACTTATGAAGCAATGGTTAATAAAGCCTTTGGACCAGGATATGAAGCTTTTGCTCCTGAAATTATCAGAGCAAGTAATGAAAGACAGCTTTTTATTTGGTGGGTATTTGTTGCTGAAATTGCAATTTTTTGTTTTATGTATGTTAAGTACGGTAGAAAAGAAGCTGTTATTACTAAACCAGATGACGAAGTTCAAGTATTCTCACTATTTCAAAGATTTGTGATGATTGCAAATATTTTAATCGTAATTACTCTTATAATTACTGGTTTTAATATTACTTGGGGACTAAGATCTGGCGGTGGTGATATCGCATTTTTCTTAAGAGGATTACATGAAGTTACTGGAATTGCATGGTTTCCAATTTGGCTATTAATGAGTATTATTGCATTTAAAGATGCTAAACTTTTATTCAGAAATAGTTTAACAAACAAGATTATCCTTCCTGGTAAGTATAAGCCTATGAAAAGAATTATTTATTTCTTCTTTGTAATGATGGGTGGAGGTTTACTAGTTAGTGGTTTCTTAATTTGGTTCTTACATCCGGATGCATTCACTCATGGTGAATTTATTCAGTTTAAGAGGTTACTTTTATATATTCACTTTGGTTCATCTGTTATGATTATGTTCTTCATGATGGACTTTGTTTATTCTGTAGGAGTAGCAATAAAAGGAAACTTAAAAGGTATTATTACTGGAAAATATCCAAGAGAACATTTAGAGCAATTAGCACCAGATGTTTTAGCAGATATTGAAGGAAAAGGGAAATAGTATGACTAAGCCATACAGAAGTGAAAACTTCTGCCCTTTTCATACAAACTCTTCACAATACTGTAAAGAAGTGATTATTGATAGAGTCTATGAAGATGGGTCAGAGATTTTAGAAGATTATGTTATTAGAGAAGAAAAAGTAGAGTTTTTTTTAAATGGTGAAAAGTTTTTATCAGTAATGACAATTGCTAAAAACCAAGATGCTCATATTGTTGGATTTTTATTAAGTGAAGCTGTTATAAATAGTGTAGATGATATTCAAACAATCAATGTAAGTGAAGATGGTTTAAAAGTAGAAGTTATTGCAAATGTAAGTGAAGAAGGTTTCCAAAACCTATTCAAAGAGAAAACTTTAACTTCAGGTTGTTGTGTTGGTGTAACAGGAAATGCAGAGAAAACTTTTGATTGTGCCTTTGTAAGTACTGACTATACTGTAAAAGCAAAAGATATTTTAGCTCATATGAAAGAGTTTAATACACCAAGTGAATTATTTGATAATACTGGATGTGTTCATAAAGCAGAATTAGTGCTTGAAGATGGTACAGTATATATTTCAGAAGATATTGGAAGACATAACGCTATTGATAAAGTTATTGGACAAGCTAGTTTAGAAAGAAAAGATGTTAAAAGAGCTGTTCTTTATGCTAGTGGAAGATTATCAATGGAAATGGTTGTAAAATGTGTTATGCATAAAATACCAATTGTTGTATCTAAAGCAGCAGTAACATTCCAAGGTATTAAAAGTGCTAACGAACATGGTATCACTTTAATTGGTTTTGCAAGAAATAAAAAAATGAACCTTTATACTCATACAGGAAGAGTAGATGTCTAGTATAGATGACAATATAAATATACAACTTGATAATACACAAAAAGAGTTACTTCTTACAAACTTAGATGCAGATGGAAGACTATCATGTCTTAAAGCTTTTAAAGTAGCAAGATTAATTGGTAAAAAGCCAAGAGAAATGTCTGCTGTTACAAAGAGTTTAGGAATAAGAATTACTAATTGTGAATTAGGAGTTTTTGGAAAGTTAAAGTTCTTTGATCCAAATATTGAAGTATATAAAAACTTAAAAGAAAGCTACAGTGGAACTAAACAATTAGCATGTAAAGTTCTTTTTGAAGAAGCAAGAAATAGTAGTTTAAAAACTGTTGGTTCTACAGTTAAAAATTCTGACATTGAAGTTACAAATTGTCAGTTAGGTTGTTTTAGAGAAAGAAAGGGTAAGAAAGTTGCCAAAACTAAATAGTCTTCAATATCATAAATTAGAAGATAGTTGTTTAGATGTTTTATCTTTAGATGCACTTACTCCAAATGAGTTTTTTGATAATTTATCAAAAGAGTATAAAGATAACTTTGGTTTTAAAAAGTTTAAAACTTTTTCTTTTTCAAAAGAGGGCTTTTTAGGTCTTTTTTTAGAACTTAGTTCAAATATTGCTGTAAGTTTAGGTGAAAGTAAAGCAGTAATTGATGGTGCAAAACTATATGAAAAGCTTGGATTTAATGTTCATTGGCTTTCTTTAAATAAAGATGGAAAAGTAAATTTATATGATTTAGAAAATAAAAATATAGATTTTCTTTTTTTATCTTCTTATGTAATGGATACTTTTGTTAAGACTTCACTAAAAGAGGTTAAAACTAAAACAAAAGCAAAAATTATCTCAAATGCAACTGCTCATAAAGATACTCTTAGTGATGTGATATACTTTGATTCTTATAAACTTTTTGGGGTATGTTCAGCTTCTGTTTTACTTTTCAATGAAGAAGAGTTTGAACAGCTTTCTATAGGTCAAATTGATACCTTTGCTGTAAAATATACTTTAGATGCAATAAAAAATCAAAACTTTAATCATGACTTGAAACAAGAGTTTTTAGATGAATTAATTGTATTATTCAAAGATGATATCTATTTTTTTGTAGAACCAAGTGAAACACTAGAGTACTCTTTACACTTTGGATTAAAAGGAATAAAAGCAAGGGAATTAATACGAACACTTGCTTTAAATAAGATTTTTATTTCAAATGGAGAAGGGTGCTCTTTAGGACTTTCTAAACCCTCTCAAATAATTCAACAGATGGGTTATGATGAGCTTACTAGTAGAAACTCTATTAGTTTGTCATTTTATAAAACTGATGAAGAGATAGATGTTAAAAAAATAGTAAAAACTATCTATTTAAAATATAGACAAATTAAGGCTTTAAATGAAGAATAAAATATTTATTAGTTTAGAAGAAGCAATCAAAAAAAGTTTAGAGTTAGCAGATGCTTCAACTTTAATTGAATCAATTCCTTTAGAAAAAGCATTAGGAAGAGTTTTATCTAAAGATATTACTTGCATTAAAAACTTACCTGCTTTTAACAACTCTGCAATGGATGGCTTTGCTGTAAAAGCTAGTGATGCAGGAAAAACTTTAACAATAAAAAGTAAAATCTTTGCAGGGGATAAAGGAAGGTCTGCTTCTTTAGCTGAAAATGAATGCTACAAAATAATGACTGGTGCAAAAGTTCCAGATGATGTAGATACTATTATTCCAATTGAGCTTTGTAGTGATGTTAGCGAAACTAAAGTAACAATTCCAAGTGAAATCAAAAAAGGAAATCATCTAAGACTAAAAGGTGAAGAACAAAAAGAAGGAAATAGTTTAATTACAAAGGGTGAAACTATAAACTTCTCTCATATAACTCTTTTAGCTTCACAAGGAATCACAATGGTAGAGGTTATAAAGAAAATCTCTATTGCTGTAATTTCAACTGGAAATGAATTAAAAGAGCCTTGGGAAACATCTGATGATGAAGAGATTTATAACTGTAACTCATATGGAATAATCTCTTTATTAAATCAAAAAGGTTTTGAAGCTTCTTATTGTGGAGTTATTCCTGATAATTTAGAAGAATCCTCAAACTGTATTTCAAATCTTAAAAAATATGATGTAGTTATTTCAACTGGTGGTATCTCTATGGGAGATGCTGATTTTGTTTCACAAGCTTTCAAAGCAAATGGTTTAGAAGTTGCTTTTCATGGAGTTAATATCAAACCTGGAAAACCAATTATGATGGGTAAAATGGATAATACTGTAGTTATCTCTTTACCTGGAAATCCTCTTCCTGCTTTAATTAATACATATCTTTTTATTTTGCCAGTGCTTAGTAAAAAACAAGGAAGTAAAGCCTTTTATCATGATACAACTTTTGCTATGAATACTCAAAGATTTACTGTAAAACAAGGAAAAGTAAATATAGTCCTTGGAAAAGTAGAGAGTGGAAACTTTAAAGTTACAAGGGAAAATAAATACGGTGCTGCTATGATTACAGCACTTTATGAGAGTAATGCTCTACTTGTAACAAATGAAGAAAGAGCTTCTTTAGAAGTAGGAGAAGAAGCACATCTTATAAAGTTTGATAGCAATTTAGTAGAAAAAGAGTCATATATTTTTAACTAATTGACTCAAACCATATCTTAGAAAAAGCAGTTACTGCTTTTTCTATTTCTTCTTCTTTAAATCCACCAAATCCCATCATCAAAGCAAGTGTAAAAATTAAAAGAGCTTTTTAACATTTTGATAAAATATATTAAAATAATAAATATTAAAATAAATTATTATTAATTAAGCTTTTAAATAATAATATATTTTTTATTTAAAAGGACAAAAATGGGAAAGAAGTTAGTTAGTATATTTTTTCTATTAATATTTTTAACTGGTTGTTCAACACTTCAACCTAAAATAGTTAATACAAAAAATCTTGCTTTAAAAGAAAGGTTAGTATTTAATGCTAATTTAGAAAATGTTTCTAGTTCGATAGAAGAGTTTTTTCAGGAAAAAGAGTGGACTTTATATTACTCTGATGAAAAAAGACCAACGAAATCATATAGTTACTTTAGTAATGCTGGTGCGGCACCATTCGATTATAAAAACTATGATACAGTAGCTTGGAATCAAAATTCTTTAGAGAATTTAGAGCCTAAATATTTTATTACAGGTAAAACACCAACTACTATTACAAGTTTTGGGGCTGAACTTTTTATTGTTTTATACTCTTTAGATAAAAAGACAATTGTGCAAGCTTCAATTGCAACTTCACAACTTGCAGAAAAAAATAAACTTGAGAAGTATCTTACTGAGCTAACAGAAGTATTAAATAAAAAATTAAACTAGATATTAATAGTTTTAATTTTAGTAGGAAAAGAACTTAGTTCTTTTTTTACTTTTACATATTCTAAATAAAATAAAAAACACTATAAAATGATACTTTTGTAATATCTTATTGATGTAAAATAAATTTATGAAAGAAGATTTATTTGTACTTGGGTCATGCTTAGTTATGTACCCTTGTTTATATTACGTATTTTATCTTGGAATTGTTAGTTAAAAGAGAGTTTGAAGTATAAAAAAGGCTAGTAGTTTTACTAGCCTTTTAAAGAGTTAAATGTGATTCTTCGTTTATGAAATCTTAACTGTATTCTTCAGTTAATTTGTCATAAAATTTAACGTATTCAGTATCACCTTTATCTCTTGCTTTCATAGCTGGTCTTGGGTGTTCATTTAAGTGACCTGTAATGATGTACGGTACGCTTGGACCCCAGTCTAACTCCTTTTCTAAAGCAACCATATGCTCTTCAATGAATTTTAATACAGGAGCTAATTTGTATTTTGGATTTTTTAAGAACCCAAGTAATAATTCCATAGCACAGTTTCCTGCACCTCTACCTAATCCACTAACTGTTACATCAAGGTAACTAGTTCCATAAATCATAGCTTCTAAAGTATTTGCATATGCAAGTGTCAGGTTATTGTGTGCATGGATACCAACTTTTTTACCAGCTGGTTTTGCAAATGATAAATATTTATCTGTTAGTTTATTGATTTGTTCTGGATAAAAAGAACCAAAGCTATCTGCAATATAGATTACATCTACATTTGTTTCAGCTAATTGTGTTAAAACTTCTGTTAATTCATCATCAAATGATTTTGAAATAGCCATGATATTACATGTAGTTTCATAACCTTTTGCATGGAAATCTTCAATTAACTCAATAGCTTCAGGAAGCTGGTGAATATATGTAGCAATTCTAATCATATCTACTACTGATTCAGATTTTGGTGGAATCTCTTCTTTAATAGTTCTTCCTACATCTGCCATAGTAGCAATTTTCATATTAGTATCGTTTTCACCTACAATTCTTCTAATATCCTCTTCTTTACAGAAGTTCCATGGTCCATACTCATCTTCACTCATAACAGTTGGTGATACATTTTTACCGATTTCCATATAGTCAATTCCAGCAGCAACACACATTTCATAGTGAGCTTTTACAAATTCATCAGTAAAGTGGTAATTATTAACTAGTCCACCATCTCTTATAGTACAGTCAAAAACTTTTACGTCTTTTCTAACCGAAAGTATAGAACCTTTTCTTTCTAACATAATATATCCCTATTTTTAGTAATTAAATGTGACAAGAATGATACCTTAAAGTTATAAAAAAAATTATTAAGCACCATTAAAATTGACGTCTTTCTTGGCCTTGGTAACTTTTTGGTGACACAGAGTCTCTAATCTTTAGGGTATCTTTTCCTTCAAACTGCATATGACTTGTGCTCTCTACATTTTTATCGGCTATTTTGCTTAAACTATGCGAGATATGTTTTACATTTTCAGCAATATCTGCATTTCTTTGAGTTAAAACATCAATATTTGAAACAGTTGAGTTAATCTGAGATATCCCTCTTTCTTGTTCTATAGAAGCTTCAACTACATCTTGAATAAGTTTTGTAGTTTCATTGATATTTTCATTTAGTATTCCATAGCCTTCAATCATCTTATCGGCAATTGTTTTACCTTCATTTGCTTTACTTGTGGCATTTTCCACTAAACTTTTTATCTGTTTTGCAGCTTCAGCAGATCTAGCTGCTAGGTTTCTAACTTCACCAGCAACAACTGCAAAACCTTTTCCTGCTTCACCAGCAGTTGCAGCTTCAACAGCAGCATTAAGTGAAAGAATATTTGTTTGAAATGCAATTTGGTCAATCATCTCAACAGCTTCATGTACAGCATTTGTTGAGTTATTTATCTCATCCATTGCTTGAACTGTTTGTGAAGATAAATTCATACCTTCTTTGATTTCATCTTTTACATTTTTTCCATAAATCGACATCTCTTTTGCTGTTTGTGAAGTTGATACAATTCTATTTGTAATCTCTTCAATTGCAGCAGAAGTCTCTTCTAAAGATGCAGCTTGTGAAGATGTAGCTTCAGAAAGGTTAGTACTATTTTCAAGTAAAACTTTTGATTCTTTTTGCATAACAAGACTTGTTCTATACGTTGACATAAGATTTTTAGTAATCTCATCTTTTAAGTAGTTTACTCCAATAGATAAGTTTTTTAACTCTCCGCCACGGAATAAATCTTCATTTATACTTGTTAAAAAGTTTTGTTTAGAGTATTCATCTAATACTTTATCAATCTCTATTAAAGACTCTTCAAGCTTATTTGACATCTTATTAAAAGTCTTAGCAATATAGTTTAGCTTTGCATTTGATGTAGTTTTTGTAATTCTATCATCAATAAAACCATCAGACAGTTTCTCTGCACAAATCATGATTTCACCATAAATAGTTACATCTTCTTCCTGTTTGTGTGCTATTAAGTTTGCAAGAGAGTGAATCTTTTTTAAAACTTTATCATCTTTTTTTAATTCATCAAGTTCAATAGAATTTGTATTCCCTTTTACAAACTCTTCTATTTGATCTAGTGCATTAATTATATTTTCTGTATTGTTTGATTTAAAAAACATCAACTCCCTTTATCTTAAGCTTTTATATAGGGCTTCTGCCTTTTCTATCTCATTAGGAGTTGGTTTAACTCTTACAGACACATATCTTTTTTTCCCATTTGCAGTTCTTGAAGGAAAAGCTGTAGCATTTACCCAATAAAATCCACCATCTTTAGTCTTGTTTTTTACAATACCTTTCCATATTTTTCCATTTTGGATTGTTTTCCACATATCTTCAAAAGCAGCTTTAGGCATATCATTATGTCTAACATAGTTATGTGGTTGACCAATCAACTCATCTTTTGTATATCCTGCGATTTTACAGAAGTCTTCGTTGGCATAAATCATTATGCCTTTTTCATCAGTTTCGGACACAATCATTGTATCCTTGTCTAAAGTTATTTCTCGTCCCATTTATTATTCCCTACCAGTAATTAAACGCGCGATTGTATAATAACAATTCTGTGAATTTTATTATGTAGAATTATTAATTTTTCTAATTATAAATAATTACAACAAAATATTATTTATAAAATAATCAATGCTTTTAAGATATAATGCGCCTATGAATGAAATATTAAAAAAATTAGATTTAGTAGAGTATATAGACTCTTTTTCAAAACTTTTTGCAAGGCAAAAGCCTGTAGTGCTAGAGGGTGATATCAATCTTCACTTTAGATTGATAAATGAACTTTCAAATTATGAAATAAAACAACCACAAAATGTAGAAAACTTAGATACACAAATAATTCATATTCAAAAACAAGGTATTTTAAAATCTTATGAAATATATGAATTTATAAAAATTATTAATTACTTTTTATATCTAAAAAAGTTCTCTTTTGAGGGTAAGTTAGAAGAGTGGGTAGAAAAAATTATTATTCCTTCAGAGCTTATAAAAGTTTGTGATTATTTTGATGAAAAAGCAAAGTTAAAACATGGAATAGATGAAGACTATGATAGAGTTGTTGAAGCAATAAAACAAAATAAGCAAGAGATAAAACAAAACCTTTATAAAACAATAAATTCAAGTAAGATTAGATCTTATATGGTTGATTCTCAAGTCCATTATATAAATGGTGAAGAGTGTTTACTTGTAAGAGGTGGGTTTAATCATGTTTTAAAAGCACAAGTTCTAGATAGGTCAAATTCTGGATTCTTTTATGTTTTACCCCATAGTGTTAGTACTTTAAAACAAAAACAAAATGATTTACAAAATAAACAAGAAGAGATTTTATTAAAACTTTGTAAACAAATCACTTCTACTTTTGAAAAGCATTTACTGTTTTTAAAGTTTATTAACAAAGAGTTTGATAGGTTTGACCATTATCAAGCAAGACTGCACTTTGCAAAAATAGGAGATAAAAACTTTATCTTACCAAATAAAAAAGGTAAAAATAGACTTGTAGAGTTTACGCATCCTGCACTTCATGAGCCAAAACCTATTTCTATTGATTTTAGTAAATCAGTTGTTATGATTACTGGTGTAAATGCCGGTGGTAAAACTATGATGTTAAAATCCATTTTAAGTGCAGTATTTTTATCTAAATATTTACTTCCTTATAATGCTCACCATGAGACAGAAATTGGAAACTTTAAGTCAATTCAAGCAGTTTTAGATGACCCTCAAAGTGTAAAAAATGATATCTCAACTTTTGCAGGAAGAATGGTAGAGTTTTCTAAACTATTTTCAAGTAAAGGTGCAATTGTTGGAGTTGATGAAATCGAGCTTGGAACAGACTCAGATGAAGCAGCAAGTCTGTTTAAAGTGATAATTGAAGACTTAATTCAAAAAGATATGAAGATTATTATTACAACTCACCATAAAAGACTTGCAGCTCTTATGGCTTCAAATGAAAATGTTGAGTTAATAGCAGCACTTTATGATGAAGAAAACCAAAAACCAACTTATGAGTTCTTACAAGGAACTATTGGAAAATCATATGCCTTTGAAACAGCAAGTAGATATGGAATTCCTCATAATGTAATCAAAAGAGCTAAACAAGTTTATGGGGAAGATAAAGATAGATTAAATGAGCTTATTGAAAGAAGTTCAGCCCTAGAAATTGAGTTAAAACAAAAGATTGCAAAACTAGATGAAGAGATAAAAGAGCATGAAAGATTAAATAGAAATTTAAAAGATACAAAAGAGAGTTTAGATAATCATATCTTCATGGAAAAATCAAAACTTCATAAAGAGTATAGAGATGCAAGGGATGAAGCTAAAAAAGCAATCAAAGCAAAAATCTCTAAAGAGGGACATAGACACTTAAATACAGCCCATGAAAAAGCTTCACAAATTAAAACTGAAAAAGTAAAAGATGTTGAGGAGAACTTAAAAGAGGGTGATAGAGTTAAATATAGAAACTCAAAAGGTGTTATTATTTCAATTAAAGGTAAAAGAGCCTTTATTGAAAATGAGATGGGAATGAGACTTCAAGTTCCATTAGTTGACCTTTCAAGAAGTGGAAATCCTCCTAAAATAAAACAAAAACCAAAAGCAACTGTAACAGTTCAAAAACCAGATTCAGGTCATGTAAAACTAGACTTACATGGACAAAGAGTAGAAGAAGCTTTAGAAAACTTAGATAAGTTTATTTCTGATTCTTTAATTGCTGGATTCGATGAAGTTTTAGTTTACCATGGAATTGGTACTGGAAAATTAGCAGCTGCAACTAAAAAATATCTTGATAAACATCCAAAAGTAAAAGCATATGAAGATGCACACCCAAGTAGTGGTGGTTTTGGTGCAAAAGTTATAAAACTATAAGGGAAAAGTATGGAACAAATGGAACAAGAAATCCAATCAATACAAAAGGTATATAATCTTTTAATCGAGTTTTTTATGAATTATAGTTTCCAAATTCTTGGTGCTATAATAATCTTAATACTTGGGTTTTACATAGGTAAAAAAGTATCAGAAGCGGTACAAAGACTTTGTGATAAAAATAATCTAGATGTAACTCTTACAAAATTTATTGTAAATGCTGTTAGATTTGCAATTATAATTGGTGCCGTGATAATTGCAGTTGGAAAACTAGGTATTACCTTAACTCCATTTATTGCTGGTATTGGTGCTGCTTCACTTGGTGCAGGACTTGCTTTACAAGGAACACTGTCAAACTATGGAGCAGGGCTTTCTATTATTATCACTAGACCTTTTATTGTAGGAAATACGATTACAGTACAAGATGTATTTGGAGTTGTAGAAGAGATAAAACTAGGCTATACAGTACTTTTAACAGAGGATGGTGAGCAAATAACAGTTCCAAACAAATATATTATTGGAGAGGTTATTGTTAACTCTTTTGATTATAGAATTGTAGAAGCAACAATTGGTGTTGCCTATGATAGTGACATGGACAAAACTATCTCTTTGATTTTAAATGAGTTAAATAAGTTTGATGAGTTTATCTCTAAAGAAGCTAAACCTCAAGTTGGGATAAAAGAGTTTGGTGACTCTTCTGTAAATGTTGAGTATAGATATTGGGCAAAAACAAACAACTATTTTGAGACACAATACAAAGTAAACTTTGCTATTTTTGAGACTCTAAAGAAAAACTCTATTGAGATTCCTTTCCCTATAAGAGATGTATATTTACATCAAAAATAAAATATTACTTTTCTGATACTTTGTCTGACTATAATTCCTAATATTTATCATATTAGGAGTCAGACTTGTCTATTGAAATTATAATTGCTATTACACTATTTTCTACTTTTCTCTCTGCAGTTCTTTTTAAAATTGTTCTACTTTAATTATAAAGAAATGAATGATTTAAATACACATTCTATTCTTTGTTTTATGTCATTTCCATCTTCTTTCATATAATCAGTCTGAATCTTATATACTTGCTTTTCATCAACTTTAAACTCAAACACTAAATAACCAGCATATAGTTTCGCTTTTTTATTTTTTTTGCCTTTGTCTTCTTTGTCATTTTCATATATATAATAATCTATTTCAAGTTTCTTTTTTAAATCTTTATTTGAAGTGAAATATGAACTAAGAACTTCATCTACATCTGTTTGTAGGTTCTCTTTTGAGTAATGATTTATTAAAACTGATTTCATAATTGTAGAGTACTCAATATCTGAAGTCATTTTTATATTTTGAGTTTTTAATAAGTTTATTGCTTCTTTGATTTTGTCTTTATTTGATATTTTTTCAAAGGTAGTTGTTTGCTCTTGGCAAGCTACTCTTTTTGATTTGATAGTTTTTTTGTTAACTTGTTCATAGATTCCATAGGCAAAGAATAGAGCAATAGCAAGGATTAGAAGTAGTGTTTTTTTCATAGTAATATTCCTTTTTGTTTATATTTAAAAGAATATTACTATTATAATAATTATAAGTAAATAAAATAGTTAATATATAATTTTAACTTATTTTACTTTTTTACTGATACACTTAAGTTAAATGTTGACCATTTATCTTTTTCATCGATTTGTACATTGGTTTTTTTATCAATTACAATTGCATTTTTTTCTACTTTTTTCTCTTTGATTAAGTAGTCTAAAATATTTTGACTTCTTGTTTTAGCTAATGTCTCAAGCTCATTTGTAGAAACTTTTTGTAGACTAGCTAGAGTTTTTCTTAGATACTCAACATAAGCTTTGTTATCAAAGTATTTTTTACCTTTTTTATCAGTTTTTTCAAACATCTCTTCTATATCATCTAAATCTTTATCTTTAAATGTTTCTTCAAAAAGGTCTTCAAGTGCTTCTTTGTATTCATCACCTTTTACTATTTTTTTCATTCTTTTTTCTAAGAACTTATCAAACTTTTTATCTTGTATTGCAAGGGTGTCATATGTTTGATGATATGACGGAGATACATTTATAGCAAGTCTTTTCTTCTTTGCAAGAATTTTTGCAATATTATCTAAGGCTTCTTTTTCTGAGGCTATAATTGTAGTATTTCCATACTCAAAATCAATACTTTTAATCTCATCTGCTTCTATTCCAAGAACTGATGCTAATAGTGTAAATGGTGAAGATATAGCTTTAACTATTAGGTTTGTAAATACTTTCCATACAATTGGAGCAATAGCAAATTGTGGGTCATCTACATTTCCCGTAATAGGAAGTTCTAAATCAATAACACCATCACTATTTTCTAAAAGAGCAATTGCTAAATCAAGTGGTAAGTTTGCTGCATCTTCACTTTGTACTTGTTTTCCAAGTTTTATATCACTGATTATAATAGAGTTCTTTGCATCAAGATTTGATTTTCTAATATTGTATTTTAAATCAAGGTTTAATTTACCACTATCTATCTCTCTTCCCACAAACTTTCCAGAGTATGGAGTGAAGTTTTTAATAGCAATATTTTTAAATAAAATAGTTGTATCAGTTAAAAGTTTTATATCATTTATATCTACTGTTCCTGTGATTTTTGTATAACCATATTTATCAACTTTTCCTTCAAGTTGAAGTTTTGTTGGTTTTGAAGAACTAGAGTGAAGTCTTGAAAAGTCTCCATGTAGTTTTGATATATTTGTTTTAAATGGTATTGGTAGGTTTTTATCTTGGAATACCATTTGAGCATTTTTGATTTTAACTGGACCAATATCAAACGAGAAGTTGCTTTTCTCTTTTTTAGCAACTGTTTTTTTAGCTACTTTCTTTTTCTCTTCTTCTTTTTTCTTAGCTTGTTTTCCTAGTGTAACTGCTATAAAAGGTTTGTTTATAGAAGATGAGACAATCTTTAATTCGTTGTTATTATGAGTTATTTTATTTACTAATAGATTGATATCTTTTGCTTGAATATCAGTTTTTGCTTTGTTGTCCTTAAAGCTAAAGCTTGGTTCATTTACTTTTACATTATCAACCGTAACTTTAGTACCTACTTTTTTGATTTTATTTACATCAATAAGAAGTTTGTTTATTGAAATCTTTTTATCTGTTTTTTTATCATCAATTAAAATAGTTGGTCTATTTAGACTTACTTTTGATATTTCTACATCTTGATTTTTATTTTTCACTTCATTGATATTTATATCAAAGTTTTTTGTAGTGATATAAGTTTTTGATTTCTTGTCAGATACTTTTATCTCTTGTGATTTTAAATCAAGATAGCTTACTTGATTGTTTATTGTATCTGTAGAGATGTTTCTTACTGAGAAGCTATTGTTTAGAGTGCTTACTTCAAGTTTGTTTTTTGTATCTTTAAAATCTAAACTGTTTTTTAAAGATAGTTCTTCTAGTGTAATATCTTTGTTGTTAACTTTTAAACTTTTCCCTTGAAGGTTTATGTCTTTTATCATAGTTGAAAGTAAAGCTTTTTGATCATCAAATAATACTTTTGTATTATTTATATTTATGTTAGCTAAGTTTACTTTCCATGGCTTAGAAGTTTCAGTTTGTACTTTTGTTTCTTCTGTTTTTTTTGAAGTTTTCTCTTCTTCGATATTTACAAGTTTTGTAAGGTTTATAACTTCTTTTTTATCTTTGATAATCTTTGTGTTTAGTTGCTCTAAAGTGAAAGCTTGAATATCTAAATTATTTTCTGGGTAGTTAAGATTTAAGTCCTGTATTTTAAGGGCTTTTAAATATACCGTTGAGTGTTTGTTTTGCATGATATTTAGGTTTGTAAGTGCAAAGTCTAGGTTATTGATTTTTATATCTAACTCTTTTTTAGTATCTACGTTATATCCAAAAGCTAAATCAATATTTGTCTCATCTGTTAGTTTGAAGTTAAATAACTCTTCTTTATATGGTAAAAACTCACTTGGTCTAAGACTTGAAAGCTTTACATTTCCATACATATGGAAAGGATGAACTCTAAGTCCACCATTTATATCTAGTCTTGTGTGTTTGTTTATCAAAATATCTAAACTATGTGAGGCTAAGATATTTCTAAATGTACCCATATCATAGAATGTATAGTTAAACTCTTTGATATTTACTACAAAAGGTTTTTTATCTTTTTGTAGTTTTGTGAACTTGATTTTAGCTTTTTGAATAGCTGTTTTGTAAATCTGAAACTTGATTGGCTCTGTTGTTTCACTTGCTTGAGTCTCTTCTTTTGAAGTAGTTTCTTCACTTGGTTTAACTAGTTTTTCTAGGTTGAAACTCTTATCTTCATTTTCAATAACATGAATATAAGGATTAACTAACTGTAAATCTTGGAAAGCTAAGTGTCTTTCACTAATAGTTCTAAAAAGATTGAAATCAATAGTCAATGAATCAATAGAAAATGTCGTTTCTTCCTTATCTTGGATTTTTAGGTTTTCCAGTGATACCGTAAGTAAAAACGGATTGAAAGATACTTTTTCTAAGCTTGCTTTTTGTGTAATATTTGCATTTATATTATCTATAATAATAGGTTTAACTATTTTTGGAACAGCAACAAAACCTAAGATTGAGTAGATGATTAATATAGATGATAGTATTAAAGCTAATTTATTTTTTTTCATGGCATAGCCTTTTTATGTATTCAATATTATTATAACTAAATATTAGCTACAATCCGTTTACAATAAAGGAACAAAATGACAGTTATAGAATTATTTCAAAAATTATTAAGGTTTAAATCTGTTACTCCTGATGATGATGGAGCATTTGATTTTATAGAAGAGTATTTAGGTGAGGAATGGACTTGTATAAATATCGATAGAGAAGATACAAAAAATAGATTTTATTATAAAAAGTTTAATGACAATCCACAGCACTTATGTTTTGCAGGACATATTGATGTAGTACCTCCAGGTGAGGGTTGGGATGTTGACCCATTTGCAGCTGATATCATAGATGGTGTGATAACTGCACGTGGATCTCAAGATATGAAAAGTGGGGATGCAGCTTTTTTATATGCTTGTAAACATGCACAAAACTTTGATGGAACACTTTCAATTTTAATGACAAGTGATGAAGAAGGTGAAGGAACTTATGGAACTATCAAAGCCTTAGAACACTTAAAAGAGATTGACTTTATACCTCAATACGCAGTGGTAGCAGAACCAACTTGTGAAGAGGTTTTTGGTGATGCAATCAAAGTAGGTAGACGTGGAAGTATCAATGGATATATCACTATCAAAGGAAAGCAAGGTCATGCTGCATATCCTGAAAAGTGTATAAATCCAGTACATAACTTTGCCCATGTACTTCCTAAAATAGCTGGTCATAATCTTGATGATGGAGATGAATACTTTGCTCCTAGTAAAATGGTAATCACAGATATAAGAGGTGGTATGCAAGTTACAAACGTAACTCCAAATGAGTTAAAACTTATGTTCAATGTAAGAAACTCAACAAATACTACAAGAGAATCAGTAGAAGAGTTTATCAATAAAAATCTTGAAGGTTTAGAGTATGACTTTAGAACTACACAAGGCTCTTTTCCATTTGTTACAAACAAAGAATCAAAAGTAGTAAAAGCTATGGAAACTTCAATCCAAAAGATACTTGGCGTAACTACAAAACACTCAACTGCTGGTGGAACTTCTGATGCTAGATATTTTGGAGCATTTGGAATAGAAGCTATCGAGTTTGGTGTTATCAATGATACTATTCACTCTGTAGGTGAGAGAACAACAGTTAAAGAAGTAGAAGGTTTAACTGATGTTTATGTGGATTTGATTAAGAACTTTTAATGTAAATATAAAAGATGAAGAAACTTCATCGTTTATATACTTGGAATATATTCTGCTACATCAATAATTAATATGATTGTATCAACAATAGTTCTGATGTTATCGATGATTCTTTGAATCATTTGTATCCTTTTTTTTAATTTATAGACAAAAAAGAATACTTTTGGTATAATCCATTAATTTGAACGAATTATTCGTAAGTAAAAGGCAGAGTGTATTGGCGTACACTTTGCCTTTTTTTTTGACTATTTTAAGAAGTATACAAAAAAAATTAAAACAAGTCAATAGTATTTGAGTATTTTTGTAACACTATTTTAAGATTATGTTTATTTTGTAGTTTTTAATTGACAAAACAATAAAAAAATAGTAATGAATAGCTTTGTGTATAGTCTTATTTATAAGAGATTAAAATGGTATTTTTAAAAGAAAAAGAGCAAAGGCTTTTAGAAGAGAAGAGCTCTTCAAAGACTAGAAAATCTGTTCAAAATACAATAAATTTCGCAAAAGAGTAGCAAAATAAATATGAATAAACTTATGTCAGAAAACTTTTCTTTTTTTACTTATATACAAAAAGAGCCACAACACAAAAATGAAATTATCCTTTCTTCAAATAGTTTGATTTTAGTAACTAAGGGTACTAAGATATTGCATTTAGAAAATGAAAATATCAATGTGGATGAAAATCATTTTTTATTCTTAAAAAGTGGTTCATATCTTATGAGCGAAGTTTTAGATGAGTATTATGAAGCGATGATTTTCAATTATGATGATTCAGTACTGTTAGAGTTTATCTCTAAATATAATATCACTTTTTCAAAAGAGCTTATATCAGAAGTAAATATTTTAAAGTTAAAGAAAACAGCAGAGTTAAAAATACTTATTGATTCAACTTGTGATTATATGAGAAATACAGCAATACAAAATGACCAACTAATAAAACTAAAACTAGAAGAGGCTTTTTTAAATATTTTGAATAGTTCCCTTGCAAAAGAGTTTAAAGGTTTTTTATACTCTATTTATAAAAATAACTCTTTTAAAATACTTCTTGAAAAACACTTCTCTTATGAGGATAATATCTTAGATTTAGCAGATGAGTTAAAAATGACTCCATTAGCTTTTAGGCAGAAGTTTAAAGAGGTTTATAATACAACTCCTAAAAAATGGCAAGTTCTAAAGAGACTAGAAAAAGCAAAAGTACTTTTAGAAAATACACCTAAAAATGTAAGTGAAGTTTGTATTGAGTGTGGCTTTGATAACTTATCATGGTTTATACAAGCTTTCAAAAAACAATACAACTTAACTCCAAAACAAATAAAAAACAACAAAAATTAGAGTTTTTCTAATATCTTAAATTTTTATTTTCTTTTATAATCTCTTATCTTTAAAATCTAAAAGGAAATATATGAGAAAAATATTGTTTGCTATAACTTTTATAGCTCTTAGTCTATTTGCAGAAAACTTCACTTTAAAAAGTAGTTCTTTAAAAGGACAACTAACAAAAGCTCAAGAGTTTAACGGTTTTGGTTGTAGTGGTGAAAATATTTCACCTGATTTGGCTTGGGAAAATGCTCCAAAAGAAACAAAATCTTTTGCTGTTACAGTTTATGACCCAGATGCTCCTACTGGTTCTGGTTGGTGGCATTGGGTAGTATTTGATATTCCAAAAGATAAACTTAGTTTAGAAAAAGGCTTTGGTTCTAAAGAAGATAAAGAGATAATTCAAAGTGTTACAAATTATGGTAAAACTGGTTTTGGTGGAGCTTGTCCTCCCAAAGGTGATAAAGCACATAGATATATTTTTACAGTATATGCTTTAGATACTGATAAACTAGGTTTAGACAAAAATACAAACCCTGCAATTGTAGGTTACTATTTAAATACTCATGCTCTAGCTAAAGCCTCTTTAATCTCTTACTATAAAAAATAATACGTTGCCTTTTGGCAATGTATTTTATCTTTTCCTCACCTTATCAAATTGCTTTTATTTTCTTTTGATAATATAATAAATATAAATAAAAAAGAAAGAGACAAATGAAAGTAAAATATTTAGAAAAATTTTATGTAGCAGGTATTACAACAAGAACAAACAATGAAAAAGAACTAAACGAAGAAACTGCACAGATTCCAGCCTTATGGGATAAATATGCAGAAGAAAACATAGAAGGTAAAACTTTCAATAAAGCAAAATCTATGGCTATGTATGGAGTTTATAACAAATATGAAAGTGATGTAAACTCTGATTATGATTATACTATTGCTGTAGAAGTTACAAAACCTAAAAATGCTATCACTATAGAAAAAGACAAATATTTAGTATTTACAAAAAATGGAGAGTTTCCAGAAGTAGTAATTGAAGCATGGAAAGATGTTTGGGATTACTTTGCATCAGAAGCTTGCGAGTATGAAAGAGCATACAATTATGATTTTGAAAAGTATGCAAAAGAAGATGAGATAGAGATTTATATCTCTATAAAATAAGGAATTAGATGAAAACTATAGGACTACTTGGTGGAATGAGCTGGGAAAGTACAGCTTTATACTATAAACAAATCAACGAAGAAGTTAAAAAACAACTTGGTGGATTACATAGTGCTAAAGTAGTCATCTATAGTGTAGATTTTGGTGAGATAGAAAAACTTCAACACGAGGGAAAGTGGGATGAAACTGCAAAGATATTAAGCGAAGCTGCTAGAAATATTCAAAATGCAAGTGCCAACTTTCTAGTTATATGTACAAACACTATGCACAAAGTAGCTCCTACTATACAAGAAAATATTGATATTCCTATTTTACATATTGCAAATGCTACTGGAAAAAAACTTCAAGAAGATGGTATTAAAAAAGTAGGACTTTTGGGTACGGCTTTTACTATGCAACAAGATTTTTATAAAAATAGTATACAAGATAATTTTGATATTGAAGTAATTGTTCCCAATGATGAAGATATAAAAATAGTTCATGAAATCATTTATGAAGAGTTATGTAAAGGTGAGATAAAAGAATCATCAAAAAAAGAGTACTTACGAATAATAGACTCACTTGAAAATAAAGGTGCACAAGGTGTTATTTTAGGTTGTACAGAAATAGGAATGTTAGTATCTCAAAAAGATACTCAAACAAAACTATTTGATACAACATATATACATGCAATTGAGGCTGTAAATAAAGCCCTTAATTAAAAGGATTGATTATGCCAAATATGATTTATGGAACAGCATGGAAAAAAGAGAATACGGCTTCTTTAGTAGAAGAAGCACTTTTGTGTGGTTTCAAAGCTATTGATACTGCTTGTCAACCAAAACACTACAGAGAAGACTTAGTTGGAATAGGGCTTGAAAATGCTATTAAAAATGGTATAAAAAGAGAAGATATTTTTATACAAACAAAGTTCACTCCAATAGCAGGGCAAGATAGAACAAATATGCCATATGAAGCTAGTGATGATATTTTGACTCAACTTGAAAAATCATTTTACAAATCAAAACAAAATCTAAAAGTAGATTTTATAGACTCTTATCTTATTCATTCACCTTTTGCTCCATTAGAAGATTTAATAAAAGTATATAAGACTATGGAAGAGTTTGTTATCTCTGGTGAAGTAGGGCAAATAGGTATTTCAAATTGTTATGACATAAATTTACTTGCCTATCTTTATGATATTGCAAAGGTAAAACCAAAGGTGATACAAAACAGGTTTTATGCTGAAACTTCTTACGATAAAGAAATACGAGAGTTTGCAAGACAAAAAGGTATTATGTATCAAAGTTTTTGGTCACTAACGGCAAATCCTCAGTTACTAAAGCTTGATGAGATACAAACTTTAGCAAAGAACTATAAAAGAACAGTTCCTCAAATATTTTATAAGTTTTTAAATCATCTTGGAATAACTCCACTTAATGGAACTACTTCTAAAACTCATATGCAACAAGACTTAGATATAAAAAGCTTTTCTTTAGAAGAGGATGAGGTAAACTCAATACTTCGATATATATAATTAACCCATATGTAACCAAACTTATGATAACATGCGCTTATAATTATATTAAGTCAAAGGAAAGAAATGGAGCAATTACCAAATTGTCCTAAGTGTAATAGTGAATATACTTATGAAGATGGAAGTTTACTAATCTGTCCAGAGTGTGCGCACGAATGGTCAAAAGATGCAGTAGAAACTGAAGATGAAGATACACTAGTAGTAAAAGATGCAAATGGTACGATTTTACAAGATGGAGATGATGTAACAGTTATCAAAGATCTTAAAGTAAAAGGAAGCTCTTCTGGTATTAAAGTTGGTACAAAAGTAAAAGGTATCAGACTTGTAGAAGGAAATGACGGTCACAATATCGACTGTAAGATTTCTGGAGTTGGAGCAATCAAACTAAAACAAGAGTTTGTTAAAAAATCTAACTAATAAAATGAGAGTTTAATTACTCTCATTTATATACTACTTATAGCTTTTTGATTTCCAAAAAGAATAATACAAATTCCCGCAAATACAACTAAAGAACCTATAATATCCCATTTATTAAAAGCTTGTTTTTCTACTAAAAATAGCCAAACCAAAGAAGAGATAATATAAATACCTCCATAAATAGCATAAGCTCGTCCCGCAAACTCTAAATTTACTTTTGTAAGTAAATAGGCAAAAAAAACTAAAGAGACAACACCTGTAAAAAGCCATAAAGAAGATTTTTGAAGTTTAAAAACCATCCAAAAACTATAACATCCTAATATTTCAAAAAATGCTGCTAAAAAATATATTGCAAACTCTAAACCCAAAGTAACTCCAAAAGATTTTATTATTAGTATTGAATATCATTACTAAATTGAACTTTAGTTAAAAACCTTTTAAAAGCTACTAAAACAGTTACGCTATAAATTTCATCCAATAAAACTCTAAAGGATATAAAAACACAATAGAGATAATAGCTAACACAAGTACTACTTTTAACATATATTTTTGTTTGATTCCAGATAAAGCAAGTCCCACTGCTAAAGGTGGAGCTTGAAATGGAAAATAAACATTAGAAAAAGCAGCAACTTGCATCATAAAGATTTCATTTAATGAAAAACTACTTATACTACTTAGGTGTTCTGCCATTGGAGTAAAGATAGCTGGAATAGTTGGTTGCGTGATAATAATCCCACTTAAAGACATCAAGGTAGTGATTTTTATATAGTCATATAACTCATGTTCTGATGGTGTGTATAAGTTTATGATATTAAGTAAACTCTCTTTTATAAACTCATTATTTGCAACAATACTTCCAAGACTTATAATAGCAGCTACAAAAATCAGAGAAGAAAAGTTGATACTATTTATATCTTTGCTTTTTATGATATTTATACTTGGATATGCTAAAAATAAAACTCCAATCATAGCTATTACACTAGGTGAGATTTTATGAATAAAGTCAGTCAACCAAAATAGAAGCATGATAGAAAGAGTTATCATAACTATTTTTTCATTTTTACTAAAAGAGCTATTCTCTTTTTTTAGTTTGTTATGTTTTATCTTATCTTTGAAAAATAGGTATATTAAAGCAACAATTATAATGTTTTTTAAAAAACCCAAAACAAAGAAGTTTGATAATAAATAATGAGAAAATAAAAGCTCAAAATCATAAATCTCTTTTGTAAGTCCACCTAATATCATATTTGGAACATTTGCAGGTAAAACAGTAAAGGCTGGAATAGAAGTACAAAGTATAAAAGTAAGCAGTATTCCAATATATCCTTTGTCCTTTTCTTCAAAGCCTAAAGCTTTTGCAATAGTTATAGCTAAAGGTACTAATAAAACAACTCTAACTACACTAGAAGGCATCAAAAAGCTAAATGCCACACTGAATATAGAAATATAGATTAGAAGTTTTAAATAGCTAATATCCTTGATTATAGAAAAGAAGTTAGAGAATCTATTGTTTAGGTTTACATTTTTTATAGCAGTTGCAATTAACATACCAGAAAAAACTAACCAAAAAGCAGAAGAGGAGAAACCAGAAAAGACTATCTCTTTAGGACTTAGTGCAAATACCAAACAAGTAAATAAAAATATAAGTGATGAAAAATACAAAGGTATTATATTTGTTGCCCAATAAGCAATAGTAGAAAGAATCAAAGTGATTAGTATTAAATCTTTTGTTTCCCCAATAAAACTATTTAAAATAAAATATAAAAATAAGGGAATACAAATAAAAGCAATATTTTTTATCATAAGAGTTTATCCTTTTGTTTTATAGGATTTTATCAAGTATAGAAATCTTTGTATTGTAATATTTTGAACAATTAAGAAATATTTTTAAAATTTGTTGGTGTGATTCCATGATATTTTTTAAACTCTTTTGTAAAGTGTGCTTGATCATAAAACCCACACTCTTGTGCAATAGAAGCTAAAGACTCATGCTCTTTTAAAAGTTTGGTTGCCTTTGAAACTCTTAAAAAGTTTATAAAACTTTGTGGTGTAAGACCAATTGTTTTAGAAAAAGTTCTATGAAAATAGTAAGGATTCATTTTCATGACCTCAGCCATTTTGTAAAAGTTTAACTCTTTTAGGTCATAACTCTCTTCTTTTAGATATTTAAATAGTAGTTCAAACTTTTCATTTTCTATTGTTTTGATTTTTTCTTTATATGTCATATACTTTTCACAAAGTAAAGATATAAAGTTTATTATCTCTTCTGAAATTAGTTTCTCAGAGTGCAAAGTTGTTTTTATAAGCTCTTCTAAATACTCAAATAACATCTCATCTTTTATGAAATACTCTTTGAAAGTATAGTTACTTTTAGAGCAAATACTATTAGCAATACTTTCAAAAAACTCCTTTGGTATGAAACAAGTTAAAAAGCTCCATCTTCCATCAACATTATAAGAGTTACAAGCATGAACAGTATTAGGTGGTACAATAAAAAGCATTTTCTCTTTTACTTCGTTTTCTTTATTGTCCATTGAAAACACTCCTTTACCTTCTATACAAAGTCCAAGCATATAGTTATCTTCATGTATATGTTTAGCAAAGGAGTGTTTTTTATTTATATGTTTAAAGATAAGTTTGTGTTCATTGAAAGCTATCTCTTTCATAATAGAGTGTTTTGTCATTTTTTACTCTTTAGAGATTTTCTTATTCTACTAAGATGAGTAGGTGAGATACCTAAGTATGAAGCAATATGGTGTTGAGATAGTCTTGATAAGATATGCTCAAACTCTTTTAAAAATCTTTCATATCTAACTTGGGCATCTTCTAAAACTAGTGCATAAGTGTTATGGTCTTTTTGTAATATCCAATGTTTTTCTAAATATAAAATATGATACATCTTCAAGTCTTCATACTTTGCTAAAAGCTCTCTATATTTTGTATGGTTTATATCTACAACAATAGAGTCTTCAATAGCTTGAACTGATGAGGTATTTTCAGTATTTGAAAGTAGTGCAACCATAGGACCATAAAATCTAGTCTCCCAAAAGAAGTTTTTTGTGTACTCTTCTCCATGTTCATTTGTAGAGAAGGTTCTAAATAGTCCTTTATAAACAAAAGAGATAGCATCAATTTTATCATATAGTTCAAAGGCATAGTCATTTTTTTTAATCTCTTTTATAGTGCATATATCTTTAAAGTCATTCCAAGTAGTTTCAGAAATCTTAGTATAAGAGTCCATAGTATTTTTCAATGAAGCAAAAATTTCATTTTTATCTATATTCATAATATCTCATATATTTTTTGCAAAGAATAGTATATATTTATTAAAAAATCAACATATGTAAATGACAAAAAGAAATTATTTTAATAATCTTCTACAAAAAAAGGAAGAATATGTCAAAAGAGTTAAACTCTCATCTTATTATTTTATTTGCTACATTTTTAGTAGCTGGTTCATTTATCGTTTCTCAAAAGTTATCTGGAATAATTGACCCTATCTCAATTACACTTCTTAGATTTGTGATTGCATCTGTTATTTTAGCTCCAATTGTTTTATTAAATAAAGAGTTTAGAAGACTAATAACTTTTACTTTTAAAAGAGCTATGATTATTAGCTTTTTTTACTCTTTATACTTTATTGGACTATTTAAATCTTTAGAGTATACAACAGCACTTAACACTGGAACGCTATTTACACTTGTACCTTTACTTACAGCTATATTCTCTATTTTTGTATTTAAACAAAAAATTCCTTCAAAGCAGTACTTAGTTTACTTTTTAGGGATACTTGGAACTTGTATTGTAGTATTCAAAGGTAGTTTACAAATGTTTTTATCTCTAGCTTTAAATCAAGGGGATATTTTGTTTATTGCTTCTATTGTATGTATGGCTTTATACTCAGTATGTGCAAAGTATTTTCATAAAGAAGATGATAAGTTAGTGGTATTAGTATTTCTAACTCTTGTGGGTGGAAGTATTTGGATGAGTATTGCTTTGATAGCTTTTGATATTCCTTTAGAGTGGAATAAGATAAATAGCTCGCAGTTTTTATCTATGGCTTATCTAAGTATAGCTGCTACTTTAGTAACTTCATATCTTTATCAAAAGGGAACTATTCATTTAGGTCCTAAGAAAGTTATGTCTTATGTGTATTTAAACCCAGCAGCTATTGCACTTCTTTTACTAGTATTTGAATTTAAGTTTATAAATATTTGGATGATAGTAGGGATTTTGATTTCATCATTTGCTACTTTTGTTTTGTTACGTAGTAGAAGCTAAAAGTATAGAGGAGATTATAAAATCTCTTCTATAAAGTATCTATTGTTTTTTTCATTAACATGAATTTCTGTATCAAAGATAGAAGATAAGTTTTTGCTTGTAAGTAACTCTTCTTTTTTGCCTTGTTTGTAGATTGTATTATTATGAATTAGTGCGATATTATCTATTTCTTCAAATATCTCTTCTAAATGGTGAGTTACTAAGATAATACTTGCTTCTTTTGAAAGTTTTTTAAGCATTTTTATAAAGTTTATTTGTGCTTTTATATCTAAGCCAACTGTTGGTTCATCAAGAATAAATGCTTTTGGACTATGAATTAAGGCTCGTGCTACAATACACTTTCTAAGTTCTCCTGTTGACATCTCATTTACTTTTTTATCTTTTAAATGTTCTATTTCAAGAAAGTTCATAACTTCTTTTGCTTTATTTAATTGCTCTTGTGAGAAGTCTTGGAAAGTATAAACTCCTATAGAACTATAATGCCCACTTAATACAACTTTATATCCTGTAAGAAAACTTCCTTCTCTTGCAAAGTAGTTATGTAAATCATTTGTGATAATACCTAGACTTTTTCTTAGTTCAAAAACAGAATAAGTAGACTTACCTAAAATCTCTTTTTTAAACTTTGAAGTTCTTCTTGGATGAATCTCAGATTGTATAAGTTTCATAAGAGTAGATTTACCTGAACCATTTGCACCTAAAATAGCCCAGTGCTCTTTCTCTTTTATTTTTAACGTGATATCTTTTAGTACAATCTTCTCATCATAGCCTACATTAATATTTTCAAAATCTATAATATTCATGAAAAGATCCTTTTACTTAGTTTTTTTAATAGCTTTAAACCATTGTTTTGCAAATGATTCTACAGCAATTGAAATCTCATCTTCTTTAAAGCAACCAAATCCTAGGTATAAAGTGTTGTCATTTAGGTTTGTATCACAAGTAGTTGAATATATTTTAATAGAGTTTTCTTCTAAAAATATATCTAACTTCTCCCAATCAATTTCTACTTTTGCTTTTATTAAAATAGCTAAACCACTTCCTTCTCTTATAATCTCAACACTATTTTTTAAATACTCTTTTATAGCCTTTTTCATAAGGTCATGTTTTTTCTTATTTAGAGTTCTCATTTTTCTTATATGTTTATCCCAGTAACCTTCTTTTATAAATAGTTCTAAACTCTTTTGCATATCTAAAGGAACACCAGAAAAAGAGAAATGAAAAATATCTTTATAAATAGCTACTAGCTTTTTAGGTAAAACTATATAACTTACTCTAATAGCAGGGGATAAAGCTTTAGAAAATGTTCCAGAGTAAATAACTCTTTGGTTATCATTTATTCCTTGTAAAGAGGGTATTGGTCTATTGTTATAACTTAACTCACTATCATAGTCATCTTCTATAATATAACTATCGTTTTCACAAGCCCAGTTAATAAGCTCAATTCTATTTGAAATAGGAATAGTTTTACCTGTAGGGTATTGATGAGAAGGGGTTACATAAAGAAGTTTATCTTTACTTTTTTTAAGTGTCTCTATATCTATACCATTTTTTAAAATAGGAATATTTTTAATCTCATAGTTTTGTAAAGAGAAAACTTCTTGAACAACTTTATACCCTGGGTACTCAATAGCAATAGAAGAAGTGAACTTTTTAAGTATATTAGAAATAATAAACATAGAGTCAGAAAAACCACTACAAATAATAATTTGTTCTTCATCACATATTACAGCTCTTGATTTCGCAAGATAAGAGGCAAGTTCCTTTCTAAGACCTAAGTCTCCTTGTTTATTTGGGTAAGAACCAAAGTTTATAGAAGACAAAGCCTTATTATATATTTTTGACCAGAGCTTTTTAGGAAAGATATCTTCACTATGTCTTGCTTGATAAAAGTTATACTTGTATTGTTTTTCTTTTTCTTTAGTACCTTTTATCTCAGTAGTACTAGTAAAATTTTGAACTATATCTTTACTAACAAAATAACCACTTTGAGGATGACTTTCTATATAACCTTCTGCATACAACTGACTATAAGCAGACTCAACTGTTGTTTTACTGATTTTATAATCACTTGACATCTTTCGTATAGAAGGAAGTTTAGTATTGGCTTTTAGTGTGTTATTTACAATATCTTCTTTTATTTGTGTATATAGTTGTATATATAAAGGTAAAGATGACTTTTCTAGTTTATACATAACTGACCTTGTCAAAAAATATAATTTTGTATCTTTTAAAAAGTACAATTTGTTGATATTATACTTTTGAAAAACTTATTAAAGGATTATTAGATGCAAAATAGTGCAGAAGTACTTTTTGTAAAAGTAGGTAAGGTAACTACATCAAAACTAGAAAACCAAAAAAGAAAAGAGCTAGTATCAGCAATTAAGAAGTATCCAGTAGAAAAAGCATATTTAACAAAAACAGGTTTCCTAGAAGATGAACAAGCAGATTTAAAACATCATGGTGGAGAGAATAAAGCTCTGTTTTTATTTGCAAGTTCTACTTATGAAAAGATAAATAAACAGTGTAATACAAACTATAAGATAGATGAGGTATCTCATTTTGGTGAAAATATAGTTTTATCAAATATAAGTGAAGAAGAGATTTGCATAGGTGATATTTATAAAATAGGTGAAAGTATTATACAAATAACACAACCTAGACAACCTTGTTGGAAACTAAGTGCAAACACAAATAAAAAAGAGATGACAAAATTTATTTTCAATAGTGGTCTAACGGGATGGTATGCAAAGGTTATAAAAGAGGGTGTAATAACTAAGCATGATAAGTTTGAGTTTAAACAAAGAGTAGAAGAGAGCTTAACTATTAGTGTACTAAATAAACTTATTGTAAATCCAAGTATAGATATAGATTTAGCAAAAAAAGCAGTTGAGTCTAAATATCTAGGAAAAGCTTTTCAAAACTCATTAAATAAAAGACTTCAAGTAAAAGAAAAAGATAAGCAGTTTGAAGTTTATCATAGCTAAGGTTTAAAGATGAGTAAATATTTATTCCCTGTATATAAGCAAATAGATATAGAGTTTGAAAAAGGAAAAGGTGCCAAATTATATGATAAGTATAATAGTGAGTATATAGATTTCACTTCTGGTATTGGTGTAAATAGTTTAGGTCATGGAAATAAGAATTTGATAAAAGCAATAAACAAACAATCAAAAGAGCTAATACACTTATCAAACATATATCCAATAAAAGCTCAAGAAGAATGTGCAAAAAAAGTAGTAAAGTTAAGTAATTATAAAAATATGAAATGCTTCTTTTGTAATAGTGGAGCAGAAGCAAATGAAGCAGCTATAAAGTTTGTAAGAAAGTATGCTTATTTAAAGAAGATTAAAAACCATAAAATCATAACTATAAATAACTCTTTTCATGGAAGAACTTTAACTACTTTAAAAGCAACAGCACAAGAAGATAAACAAAAAGGTTTTGGTCCTTTTTCTGATGAGTTTATTTATGCAAAAGATATTGAAGATATAAAAAATAAAATAGATAAAAATACAGTTGCTGTAATGCTTGAACTTATTCAAGGTGAGGGTGGTATTAATGCCTTTGATAAAAAGCAGATACAAAAACTAGCAAAAGAGTTGAAAGAAAAAAAGATACTGCTAGTAATTGATGAGGTTCAAAGTGGTGTATATAGGACTGGAAAATTCTTAGCTTCAAACTATTATGAAATAAAACCTGATGTAATAACTTTAGCAAAAGGTTTAGCAGGTGGTTTGCCAATTGGTCTTATGATGAGTTGGATAGAAGATGTTTTTACTTTAGGAGATCATGGTTCAACTTTTGGTGGAAATCCTTTATCTACAAGTGTTGCTTTAGAAGTATTAAATGTATTAGAAGAGGAAGAAAAAACTAAAAAACTAGAAAAAAGAGTTTACTATTTTCAAAAATATTTAGATAAATGTTTTAAGGAAAATAAAGAGTTGTTTGTGTCTAAAAGTGGTTTAGGTTTGATGTTAGGATTAAAACTAAAAGATGAAAAAAATCTAGCAGTTTTAATTGAAAAATGTTTAGATGAAAAGCTTTTAGTTTTAAAGTCAGGAAAAGATATTGTTCGTTTTTTACCTTCATTAAATATCTCAAAAAAGGAGATAAAAGAGGGGTTTTCAAAACTTCAAAAAGCAATTAATAAAAAAAAGGATGAAGATGAGAAATAGAACTAAAACACATTTACTAACAGAGGAACAAATAGATGATTTGTTTACTCGTTCACATGTTGGACGATTAGGAACATATAGTGAAGATGGTTATCCTTATGTTTTACCTATGCATTTTGTACATTTTGATAGTAAAATATATATGCATGGTCTACCAAAAGGAAAGAAAATTGATAATATAAAATTTAATTCCAATGTTTGTTTTGAAATAGATGAAATGCTTTCTTTACTTTACGAAGGAGTTGAAAACCCTTGTGATGTTAATACTGAGTTTAATAGTATTATTCTTAGAGGAACAGCAAGTTTAGTAAAAGAATTTGATGAAAAACATACTGCTTTATTAAAGATTGTAGAAAAGTTTACTCCACACTTAACAGGAAAGGAATTACCTGAAAAAATGGTCAAAGGAACTGCTGTAATAAAAATAGACATTCTTGATTATGTTGGAAGATATTATAAATAAAATATTAGGTAAGAAGATGATTATTAATAAAAAAAGTTATTTAGAAGAGAGTGAGATAATAGATTTTACAAATAAAAGTATCAAGGCTTTAGCTCAAGAGTTATCATTTAATACTTCTTCAAAAGAAGAGATAGTAAAAAACTGTTTTGAGTATGTAAGAGATGAGATTAAGCATAGTGGTGATTATAAAATTGATAAGGTAACTTGTAAGGCTAGTGAAGTTTTAGAAGCAAAAACTGGTTGGTGTTTTGCAAAGGCTCACTTACTTGCTGCACTATTAAGAGCAAATAGTATTCCTACAGCTTTTTGTTATCAAAGACTTTCATGTGAAGAGTATAAAGAAAATCTATTCTCTTTACATGGATTAAATGCTGTTTATTTAGAAAAGTTTGGTTGGTTAAAAATAGATGCAAGGGGAAATAAAAAAGAAGTAGATGCACAATTTATTCCTCCAAAAGAGAAGTTAGCCTTTGAATTAAATGAAAATGAGTTTGATTTAGGAGTTTATTATTCAAACCCATTAGATATAGTTATTAAAGCATTGAAAGCAAATAGTAGTTATAATCAGATGATTAACAATATGCCAGATTTTAAAAGTACCATTTAGTTTTAAATGGTACTTTAATATGGATTATCTTTTGTCTACGCTGATTTTTCCAGCACCTAAGAACATTAAAGCAACAGCTCCTAACATAAATAAAAGTGGAGTTTCAATTAAAAGAGCACCTGTTTTTGCACTTGTTCCTAAAATATATGAAGCATGAGCTAAATAGATAGCAAATGCCATTGTTGTTGCATATATAAAACTACTAATTCTTGTATAAAGTCCAATGATTAATAAAATTGGAACTATTAATTCTCCAAGGTAAACACCATAAGCTAAAAATTCAGGTAAGCCATTTTTTGTAACTAAAAACTTAATACCATCAATTCCTTTTTCAAGTTTGCTTATTCCATGGAAAAGCATTAAAATACCAAGAGTTAATCTTAGTACTAGTTTCCCCATATCATCACTTAAAACTCTAGCTAAAAAGTTTTCTAACGTCCTCATACTATTTTCTCCTAGAAAATCAAATATTTTATAAATTATTTGATAGAATTTATAATGTCGCAATTGTATCAAAAGCTTTAGTAATCAAAGTTTATGTAAATAAAAATATTATGGAAAATATATGAATATAGAAAAATTAAAAGATTTAGAAGCAGAGTTTTATGAAGAGTACCCAAAGGCTTTTGAGGATGAAAGACTTTTAAAACTTATGAAAAAATTTAATCCTTCAAAACTAGAAGAGCTTTCAAAACAGTATTTTCATAAAGATAACTTCTCTCAACCAGAAATAGTCTGTGAAAATTTTATAAAAATAGTTTCAAAGTCTGTAGTAGTCTCTTTTTATGACAAGATGAAATTAAAAGATGCAATAAAAGATATGGGAATGTACCAAAAAGATATGTTTAGTATTGCTTTATATGATTTATTGCATGGTAATAAAAAAGATGGCTATGACTCTTTTGTAGAAATACTTAGTGAATATAGTCTTGCAAAATGGACTTTAGTGTCATTAGTGCCATATTATATGAATAGAAAAAAAGAGTATTTTATAAAACCTACAACGGCAAAAAATATAATAAACTATTTAGAACTAAAAGATTTAAAATATAAACCAAAACCTAGTTTTGAGTTTTATAAAGGTTTTAAAAAAGCCTTGGATGAGATTAAAAAAAATGTACCTAAAAACTTATCCGAAGAGAATATTTGTTTAACTGCTTTTTTACGACTTGCAATTGATATTTGTGAAGTTGAATAAAAGCAATTTCTGGATTGTGCTAATTTACTTTTTTAGTTAAACTAGTCTCAAATCCAAAAAGGAGAAGATAATATGTTATTAAAAGTTGCAGAACTAAGTGATATAGATGATGTTTTAGAATTACATTATAAATATCAAGTTGACTCTATTAAAGAAGAAGACAAAAAAGATGGTTTTGTTACAACACCATTTACAAAAGAACAACTTACAAGTTTGATTGAAAAAGAACAAGGTCTCTTTATTGCAAAGCTTGATGATAAAGTTGTAGCTTATGTGATGTGTGCTTCTTGGCAGTTTTGGTCTTCTTGGCCTATGTTTAAATTTATGATTGAAGAGTTACCAAAACTAAACTATTTAAGTCAAACATTAAGTGTAGAAAACTCATATCAATATGGACCTGTATGTATAGATAAAACTGTAAGAGGAAAACAAGTACTAGAAAGAATTTTTGAGTATGCAAGAGTACATATGGCAAAAAGATTTCCTATTTTAGTAACGTTTATAAATAAAATAAATCCAAGGTCTTATGAAGCTCATACTAGAAAGTTAGGTTTAGAAGTAATTCAAGAGTTTGAGTTTAATAATAATCAATACTATGAGTTAGTATATGATACTTCAAAGGAAGTAAAGCTATAGAAGAAGACTCTTCTATAGTTCAAATTAAAACACCTTTTCCCCCATTAATATACCAAATCCTACTACATAACCATTGTAATTTACTCCAAGTTTAAAGCTTAAATAAAACATTTAGAAGAAAATAATTTATGCAACTAAGTTGCACTTAAAAAATATCAGATAAAATCCAAAATTGCAACTAGGTTGCAAAAAAAGATTTATGATTACGCAATTAAATTTGCTTATGTGGAATAAGTAAAAATAAGGAAATAAGTGAAAAATATAGAAGTAGAATTAGAAAGTATAATATTTAATGTGATGCTACCAGAATCAAAAGCTTTTTTAGATGAATTAAATGAAGAAATACAAAATGGAAATGATAAAGAAGAGATTGTGGAAGCAAAAAAAGATGTTGAGTTTTTTATTGAAGAATTAAATCAAGTTTTAAAATTGATTGAAGAGAAAAAACTATCAAATAAAGATGCAAAAGATATGTATAAAAAGATTAGAAATATGCTTGATGAACATGAAGATGAACATCAATAAATACTAAAGGGAAATTGACGATGACTAAAAAAAGTTTCAATATTGCTAGTGAATGGGCTCAAGCAGAAAAAATATCTCTACATATGGCTCATGGTAAACAGCCAACGGTTTTGAGTGATATCTATCAAGAAAAAATAAATATAGCCATTTGGCAGCGTGAAAGACCAAATAGTTTGAAGTCTTCGGTAAAAGATTTTTTAGAGTTGAATCCTACATTTCAAAAGGAAATGACTTTAACGCCACAAGATGCACTTTCACGTGTTAATGAATTTTTTGATAACAAAATGACTGAAGTTAGCGAAGATATAGCTGAGCTTGTGGATATGTTTTGTTATTTGTTTGAACTTAAAGAAGCAGGTGTGCGTTTGAAAGTTTTAGATAAAGCTATGTGCCCTAAATTTCATGTGGACAAAGTACCTTGCCGTCTTGTGACAACCTATCAAGGCACAGCCACAGAATGGTTGCCACATGAGGTTGTTGATCAAACAAAACTAGGGTGGGGTTGTAATGGCTTGCCTGACAGTGAATCTGGCCTTTATCAAAGTGAAAGTAATATTCAACAACTAGCTTGTGGTGATGTTGCATTGATTAAAGGTACACTTTGGGATGGTAATGAAAATGCAGGTTTAGTCCATCGTTCGCCAGAATTAATAGCCAATGAAAAGCGTTTGATATTAACTTTAGATTTTTAGATGAGATTTAAGGTTTGCTTGTAATACAGCTTTAGTAAATTGTTTGATAAGGGGAGCTAAAACTCCATCCTTATCATCTCTTCAATTTTTTACTTTACAGTAACTCCATAATCTTGTAGCATTTGTGCCCAGATTATTCTATTTCCATCTTTATCAAATAAAGAAGGTGTTCCAGTTATTCCAAGTTCTTTTGCAATATTCATTTGCTCATCTAAAGATTTCTCTAATTTTGCAAGTTTAGTAGAGTCGATTTTTCTATTTTTAAACTCTTCAGTATCTTTTGTTGTGTTAATCATTGCATTTGCTTTTGCTTTATAAGAGTCTTGACTCATAATATAAAGTGAGATATCTCTTGCATTTTCATGGAAAGATAATGGGAAGAAGAATACTCTAATTTTAACTTTATCCTCTATTTGAGAAAAGTATGATTCAAACTTCTTACAATATGGACACTCTGGGTCAGTAAAAAGAATATACTCATCACTTCCAGTTCCATAAGTAAATGCTTCTTTTCCAATAGTTGATGAAATATCTACTGGTAATTGTAGTTGTTGTCCATTTTGAGTACTAATAGCATCACCTGGAAGTAAGTATTTTTTATCTTTTGTTAAAAAGATTGTGTCCATTCTTCCTTTTACTTTTACACTTAGTCCATATAAGCTTCCAAAGTCAGTTCCACCTTTAACTTCAACTTGTGCCATATTTATTAATGGTAAAGCTTGAATCTCTTTTAAATCTTTTTGCGATAGTTTATCTGCTGCACTTAATCCTGTAGTTAATGAAAGTGCTAATAAAATATTTCTAGCTGTTTTTATCATTTAATTTCCTATATAAAAAATTTTAATGATAATACAATATTAATGTTTAGTTTATATGTAGTTTTTTGTTTTTTTGATAATTTTTACTTATAGTTACAAAATAATCAAAGATAAAATATAAGTTGTTATAAATGAGAAAATAATTCCATATCCAACAATTGCAGTACTAAGTCTTGGTGCAAGGTTTGCCATAGAAGCAACTGCTCCTGCTGTAATCATTGGAGCCATACCAGCTTCAAAGATAGAAGTTTTACCTGCAAGATTATACCAATCAAAAGTAATACATATTCCAAAAGCAATAAGTGGAGCTAGAATTAGTTTTATTAAAAGACCTATGCTAAGAGGAAGTAAATCATCTTTTGGCAGTTTAAATTGTAGTTGTAAACCAACTGCAACAAGTGCAACAGGAACTAAAGTATTTGCAAACTTTGTTAAAACATCAGTAATTATTGGTGGAAAAGTTTGACCTAAAAGAAGTAAGGCTATAACTAAAGCTATAAAAGAGGGGAAAGTTAGTATTTTTTGAATGATAACTCTAGGTTTGATATTTCCACTTGTACTGTAGTATGCTGTAATAAAAGTACCATAAGCAGCAAGGGCTAAAAAAGTACCAAGTTGGTCATAGATTAAAACATAAGGTAATGCCTCTTCTCCTAAATATAACTCAATAATAGGAATACCCATAATAGAACTATTTGTAAGGATTGATACAAGAAGTAAACTTCCAGTTATTTCTTTTGACCAAGAGAATATTTTAGAAAAAATTAAAACAATAACAGCAGAAATTGCCATTACAAGCCAAGCAATAATTGTTGGAATAAGAACATCAAATGAGAATGTTAGCTTTGGAACTTGTAATAAAATAATAGCAGGTAATGAAATATAGATTATATATTTATTTAAAATTATTGAAGTCTCTTCAGGGAAGATTTTAAACTTTTGAAGAGCATAACCTACTATAATCGCGATAGCAATTAATGCAAAGTTTTCCATCTATTTTTTTCTATTTAATTCTGTATGACACATGTTTTCTTCAGTGATTTTTCCGTATTCATTTACGTATTCTACACCCCAGTCAAACATCTCATGTAATACAGGTTTTAATCTTTTACCTGCATCAGTTAAAGAGTAAACAACCTTTGGAGGAACTTCTGGGAAAACCTCTCTATTTATAATATTTTTTTCTTCTAACTCTTTTAATTTTACTGTTAAAGTTTTTTGAGTTATATCTGAAATCTCTTCATGTAAGTCTTTAAATCTTTTGTCACTTTCTAGTAAATGCCAAATAATTGATAGTTTCCATCTATCATTAAAAATATCAAGAGTTACGTTGATAGAGCATCTAAACTCTTTATCATTAATATAATACATTTAAATCCTTTCAATATTGTGACTATTATAACATAAGCATTATTAAACTCCATTACTTACCTAAAGTAAAGTAAGGTAAAATTAAGTTTATAAGGTATATAATTTTCAAAATTAAACAAGGATTTTCAATGAAAAATGTTTTGATTATAAATGGACACCAACATTATGATGTAGTTGCAAAAGGGGAGCTTACTGCTACTTATATCAATACAGCTACAAAACTTTTAGAAGAAAAAGGTTTTACTGTAAAGACTACTCATATTGAAAAGGGTTATGATATCAAAGAAGAGGCAGAAAAGTTAGTTTGGGCAGATTATGTGATTTTCCAATATCCAGTATATTGGATGAGTATGCCTTGGATTGCAAAAAAATATTTTGATGAAGTTTTAACTCAAGGAGTTCATTACTCAAGTGATGGAAGAAGTAGAGAAGATGCTTCAAAAACTTATGGAAGTGGTGGATTATTAAATGGTAAGTATATGTTATCTTTAACTTATAACTGTCCAGTTTCTGAATTTGATAATGAAAAAGGTTTCTTTGATGGATTATCTTTAGATGAAGCTCATATTGCTGTTCATAAGATTTTCCAATTTTGTGGAATGACTCCACTTGAAAGTTATGCAGTGCATGATATTTTCAAGGGTGATTTAGATTTAGATGCAGAGTTATCTAAGTTTACAAATATTTTAGAGAATAATTTTTTGGCTAAATAGTTTCACTTAGTGAAACATGAAATATTTAGTTTTTCCTCTCTATTTTGGAATTACTAGATTTTTTATAAAATTTTGAAAATTATTTAAAAGGTTAAAAATGAAAAATATTATTGTTGTAGCAAAACTAAAAGTAAAAGAAGAGTTTTTAGATGAAGTTTATCAAGAGTTGGTTAAACTTCATTCAAATACACACAAGTTTGATGATGGTTGTATTCAATATGATTTACACCAAGATACAGAAGATAAGTACTCATTTACTTTTGTTGAAACATGGGAGAATCAAGAGGCTTTATCAAATCATGAGAAAAAAGAACATTTTATCTCATTTGTAAATGCTTTAGAAGATAAACTTGAAAGTTTAAATATAGATAAATTAAAAAAACTAGATATATAAGGATTTAAAGATGGAAAAAACTTTTATGGAAGCTATGGATTTTAGACATGCTTGTAAGATTTTTGATGAAACAAAAAAGATTAGTGATGAGGATTTAACATATATTTTAGAAACAGGTAGAAAATCTTGTTCTTCTTTTGGTATGGAACCTTGGAAATTTTTAGTTATTACAAATGATGACTTAAGAGAAAAAATAAAAGAGGTATGTTGGAATCAGCCACAAGTAACAACTTGTTCTCACCTTGTAATTGTTCTTGCAGCTATTGAAAATGTAAAACCAGAGTCTGGTGTGCCAAGAAGAAAGTTTGGAAGAAGAGAGATGCCTCAAGAAAAATTAGATTTTTATTTAAATCTTTATGCAGATCATTTAAAAGAAACTCTTTCAACTGATGAAAATATCTATGCTTGGACTTCAAAACAAACATATATTGCAGCTTCAAATATGATGACAGCAGCAGCGGTAAGAGGAATTGATTCTTGTCCTATTGAAGGTTTTGAAAAAGAGAATGTTGAAAAGATTTTAGAATTAGATACAACAAAATATCAATTATCATTAGTTTTACCATTTGGATATAGAATTAATGAACAATCAACTCAACAAAGAGAAAAACTAGAAGATATTGTAGAATATATCAAATAAATAAAGGCTAGCAATTAAGCTAGCTTTTTATATAAACTTCCAATTAAAACAATTACAAATAAAAAAACTCCTACAGCTAAAAAGAAATCATGAATTCCTAGACTTTTTACTACTGGATAAAATAGTATAGGTGAAGCAAATTGTCCTAAGAAAACTGAACTTGTCAGATAACCAGAAGCTTTAACTCTTTTCTCAAAAGTAGTTTTACTTAACATCCAAGCAGAGATATTAGTCATCATAACTCCTCCACCAAATCCAAGTAAGATACCTGTTAAAAAGAAGAAATAAACATTGTATACAAATGAGATAGCAGTTAATCCTACAGCACATATAGTTAAAGCTATTAAATAAATAGTAGAGAAACTATATTTCTTTTTAAACTTTGAAAAGTACATAGCTCCAACTCCATTTGCTAAAAAAGCAACACCAATTATAGAACCAGTTAGTTTTCCGCTTGCATGAAATTCATTTATCATTAAAAATGGAAGTTGAGTAGGCAAAATAAAGAAAATAGTCATATAAAAAAAGCCTAAGAAATAAACTCCAATAAGATTTGTAGGTACAACAGTTACGTCATCTTGTTTCAATTCCTCTTGTTGTTTTTCAACTAAAAAATATATAACCATAGGAAGAAGTAAAAAACCAATTAAATATATTCCAAAGGGAAGTCTCCAATCTATATCAGATAAAAAACCTCCACCTACAACAAATACAACTCCACCTATAGACATAAATGCACTTTGATAACCCATAAACTTATGTCTAGCTTCTCCTTGGAAATAGTCACCAACTAAGGATGTGGATACAATCATAAGTGTTGCAATTGCTATTCCAAATAGGGCTCTTGAAAGTAAAAACATCTCAACTGTTTCTAAATATAGACCAGCACTTCCTGTTAACGCAAAAATAGTTAAAGCTGTAATTGCTGATTTCTTTTTTCCAAATTTAAAAATAAGATGCCCTAAAAATGGTGAGAATAGGGCAATTATAACAGATGGTAAAGTAAGCATTAGTCTTGAATAAAACTCAATATTTTGTATTTCACTAAAATAGTCTTGGAATCTAGGTAGTGCAGTTACAATAGCAACATTTGACATCATAGTTGTCATTGATAAAAATAGTAATGTAATAATAGCTGTCTTTTTAATAGTAATAACCTTTTTGTAGATTTTAAGAGAGAATGTAATTTTAGCACAATTAATTTGATAATAAGCAGAAACATATCTATGTAAATAGAAAGAAAATATTAAGCATCCAAAAAACATAAAAAGTGAAATAAATGTATTATTGTTAGGGCTTATGTTGAAAGTAAATATATATTAAATTGAACAATTAATAAGCAAATTAATTGTGTAACATAAGTAAAATTTTGTCATACTTGTTGTGTAATTTTAACATACAAGGGGATAAAATGAAATTAACAAAATTCAAAGGATTGGTTTTAGCGGGTATGCTTGCAGCTACAAGTATGAGTGCAGCCACTTGGAAATATGCTTTTGGAGAAGGTGTAAGTGATCCACAAGGAATCTATGCAACAGCATTTAAAGATTTTGTAGAGGAAAACTCAAGACACAAGATTGAGCTTTATAAGGTTGGTTCATTAGGTGAAGAAGCAGATATGATGGAGCAAGCAAAAGCTGGATTATTACACTTTATTGGTCAATCAACTGGATATATGGGTGGAACAATTCCTCAAATGGATGTTTTCACAGTACCGTATGTTCTTCCAACAGACACAAAACAACTTGATTACTTCTTTAAAAACTCTAAAGTAGTAAATGAAATGCTTCCAAAAATCTTTAATAAGCATGGATTAGAACTTTTAGCTATTTTCCCAGAAGGTGAAATGGCAGTTACAACTATGGAAGAGTTTAGAAGCCCTGCTGATTTAAAGGGTAAAAAAATGAGAGTAATGCCAGGTTCTCCTATTTTAGTAGAAACTTATGAAGCATTTGGAGCTTCTCCTCAACCAATGACTTGGGGTGACTTAGTTGGTGCTCTTAAAACTGGAATGGTAGATGGACAAGAAAACCCAACAGTATGGATTGAAGCATATGGATTAGATGAGTTAACTAAAGTACTTACTTATACTGGTCATGGACACTTTAATGCATCAGTAAGTGCAAATAAAAACTTTTTTGATGGATTAGGAAAAAGAGATAAAAGATTAGTTCAAGAAGCAGCTAAACATGCTCAAAAAGTTATTCTTGAAGAGGCTCAAAAACTTGATGCAATTGGTATTGGAAGAATTGTAAAGACAAATCCTAATTACAAAATCAATATGTTAACAGAAGAAGAGAGAGCTGTATTTAAAAAAGCAGCACAAAAAGTTCAAGACTCTTTTGCTTCAAAAAGTGCATCTAACAAAAAGATTATGGATCAAATCAAAAGAGATTTAGCTCAAGCTGAAAAAAATACAAAGTAATATGAAAACATCTAGCTTTTGCTAGGTGTTAATAAAGGGGAAGAGATGAATGATGAGAAAAGCGAGGATTTGCCTGAAAACTCAAATAACAAAAATCCATTTCTAAAAGGAATTGATTTTTTAGATTTAATGCTTAGCCGTTTTGAAGAGTTTATGTTAGCTATAGGTGTTGTTTCTATGGCTGTTGTAACAATTACTTCTGTTGTTACAAGATTTATTTTCAATGATGCTTTAACTGTTACTGATGAATTAAATATGATATTTATCATTGTCGTTACTTTTGCGGGACTTAGTTATGCAGCAAGAAATGCAAGACATATTAGAATGTCTGCTATTTATGATGCTTTATCTAAACCTCTTCGAAAACTACTAATAATATTTATTTCCTCAGTTACAGCTTTTTTTATGTTTGTACTAACATACTATTCTTATAGTTATATTGTTGAAGTTTATGAGAGTGGAAGGATACTTCCTGCTTTAGGAATACCAGTGTTTTATATATATCTATGGGTTCCTATTGGTTTTGCTGTTACAGGTTTACAATATAGTTTTACAGTTATTAAAAACCTTAGAGAAAAAGATGTGTTTCTTTCAACAAAGGTTCAAGATGGCTATAAAGAAACAAATATTGAAGTATAAGGCTGTATCATGAAAACAAATATATTAAAAAAATTATTGCTTTTAGTTTTTATTTTATTTAGTCTTATTTCAAATAGTTTTGCACAAGATACTGTAACTATGGCAATAGAAGAAATTCAAACTTTAAAGAAAGAAGATAAGTTTTTTACTACTGTATATGGATATTCAGAAGCAGAAGATTTTGATAGTCATAAGTGGAGAGTTGTAGAAGTAGTTTTTAGAGATGAAGACTCAGAGAGTTTATTGATAGAGGCTGAAACTGATAAAAGAGGTATGTGGGAAATTGTAGATGCAGATATCTCTTCTTTAGCTGATGGTAAAATCTCTATTGAAGCAACAATGGTTGATGATTATGGAGACATTTTAAGCACAGTTACTTCAAGTGAAATCAAAGATACTAGTTTTAGTTTATATGAGTTTTTAAAAAGCAATATTGCAACTTCTATTTTTATATTGATGGTTGTATTACTTCTTTTAGGTTTCCCTATGAAGATTCCATTAATTGCTGGGACAACTTTTGGAATATTTTTGCTTTTTGATTCTGATTTTTCAAAAATGCAATTTATGGTACAGCAGATGATGGCAGGTATTAGACCAGCTGCGTTAATTGCAGTACCAATGTTTATACTTTCTGCTGATATTATGACAAGAGGACACTCTGCTGAAAAATTAATCGACCTTGTAATGGCATTTGTAAGACATATAAAAGGTGGACTTGCAATAAGTACAGCAGGAGCTTGTACTATGTTTGGTGCAGTTTCTGGTTCAACTCAAGCAACAGTTGTAGCAGTTGGTTCTCCACTTAGACCAAGGCTAAAAAAAGGTGGTTATAAAGACTCATTTATTTTAGCTCTTATTGTAAATTCAAGTGATATTGCATTTTTAATACCTCCAAGTATTGGGATGATTATTTATGGAATTGTTGCAAAAACTTCTATTCCTGAACTATTTATAGCAGGTATTGGTCCTGGACTTTTAATCTTAGCACTATTTTCAATTTATAGTATTATTTATGCATATAGACATAATATTCCGACTGAACCAAAGGCTTCATGGAAAGAGCGATTTACAGCTTTATATAAAGCACTTTGGCCTTTAGGTTTCCCTGCTATTATTGTAGGTGGTATTTTTGGTGGAATTTTTAGTCCAACAGAAGCTGCTGCTGTTAGTGTTGCTTATGCAATCTTCCTAGAAGGAATAGTTTTTAGAACAATGAAACTAAAAGACTTCTATTCAACAGCTAAATCAACAGGTTTAGTAACAGCAGTTGTATTTATTTTAGTAGGAGCTGGTGCTGGATTTGCTTGGATTTTATCTTATGCACAAGTGCCACAAGAGATATTAAGCTCAATTGGAATTAGTGAGATGGGGCCATATGGAGTTTTAGCTGTTATTTCAATAGCTTTCTTTGTAGGTTGTATGTTTGTTGACCCAATTGTTGTTATTTTAGTTTTAGTACCAATTTTTGCACCAGTTGTAAATGCAGTTGGTCTTGACCCAGTATTAGTTGGAACTATTATTACATTACAAGTTGCAATTGGTTCTGCAACTCCACCATTTGGGTGTGATATTTTTACAGCAATTGCAGTATTTAAAAGACCATATCTTGAAGTTATTAAAGGAACACCTCCTTTTATCTTCATTCTTTTAAGTGTATCAGTGGCATTGATTTTCTTCCCACAAATTGCATTGTTCTTAAGAGATATAGCCTTTAGATAATAAAAAGTAAGGAATAAAAAATGTTTACAAAAATACTAGTTCCCTTGGATGGTTCTGATAAGTCTTTAGAGGCTTTGGATTTTGCAAGTAATATTGCAAAAACATATGATGCTGAAATCTTCTTACTATCTGTTTTTAAAAAGTATAGTTTTCTAGAAGGTTCTTTTGCTTCACTAAATAGTAGTATTGATAAAGGAAATTTAGAAGATGTGTTAAGGGAGTCTTCTAAAGAGATAGTATCACAGGGAAAAGAGATACTAAAAGAAAAAGGAATAACAAAGGTTAGAGCCTTTGTTAAAATGGGTTCTGCAGCAAAAGAGATTTTAAAATTTAGAAAAGAGAATGATATTGATTTGATTATAATTGGTTCAAAAGGACAAGGGGAATTATCAGGATATTTACTAGGTGGTGTTTCCCATAAGGTTACAGGATTAGCCAAATGTCCAGTGATGGTTGTATAATTTAGAAATATCAATATTTTATGGTATAATCGCGACTTTATAAAATAATAAGGTATTTAAATAATGAGCGAATCAAAAGCAAAGACGCAAAAGTTTATTGTTAAGTTCTTTCCAGAAGTTATGGTAAAAGGTACTAAAGCTAAAAGGCAAATGATTGACCAGCTTTACAACAACATACGAACAATACTAGGGCGAATTAGCAATGATATAGAGTATAAAAAGTTTTTTGACAAAATAGAGATTGTATGTCCTATTGAAGTAGTTGTAGAAGTTAGACAAAACTTACTAAATACTTCAGGAATCGAGCTTGTATTAGAGGCTTTACAATTTGATAACATCACAACAATTGATGAAATGAAAGAGATTGTAAATAAATATACAGCTAAAGAAGTACAAGGAAAAACTTTTGTAGTAAGAGCAAAAAGAACAGGGGAACATGATTTTAAATCAACTGATATTGAAAGAAATATTGGTGGATATATGCTTGCAAAAAATCCTGATTCAAAAGGTGTTGATTTAAGAGATGCCGAAGTTACTATAAATATTGAACTTATTAACAAGCAATTAAATATTATTACACAAAAGTATCAAGGTCTATCAGGTTTTCCTATTGGGACACAAGGTGATATTTTATCACTTATGTCTGGTGGCTTTGACTCTACTATTGCTTCATATTTAACTATGAAAAGAGGAATTAAAACACACTTTGTCTTCTTTAATCTTGGTGGAATAGCTCATGAAATTGGAGTTAAGCAAGTTGCATATTACCTTTGGAATAAATATGGAAGTTCTCATAGAATAACTTTTACATCTGTTCCTTTTGAGGATGTTGTAACAGAAATCTTTAACTCAACTAGCCAATCATATATGGGTGTTACACTAAAAAGACTTATGCTTATGGCATCTGAAAAAATCGCAGATAAGATGGGAATTGAAGCACTTCTTACAGGAGAAAGTGTTGCTCAGGTTTCAAGTCAGACTCTAAGAAATCTTGCATTAATTGACCAAGTTACAAATAAACTTGTATTAAGACCATTAGCAACTATGAATAAACCTGAAATTATGGAAATGGCAAATCAAATAGGAACTAGAAGATTTGCAGAGTCTATGCCAGAATATTGTGGTGTTATTTCTAAAAATCCTATTGTTCATGGTTCTTTCTCTAGAATGGAAAAAGAAGCAAAAAAATTCAATTATGAGGTTTTAGATAAAGCTGTTGAAGACGCAATTACAATAAATGTAAATGAAATTGATGAAGATGTAAGTGAAATAGGTAAAGTTGATGTTGTAAGTGATATTTCAAGTGGAGATTATACAATTATTGATATTAGACAAAGTGATGATTGTATTGAAACTTCTTGTGAAACTATAAAGATACCATTTTTCAAACTAAAAGCTCAGTTTGAGAAACTTCCTCAAGATAAACAGTATCTTTTCTATTGTGATAAAGGTATTTTAAGTCAATTACATGCTCAGTATCTAATTGATTCAAAAGGTTATAACAATATTAAAGTGTATAGACCCCAATAGGTCTATACAACTTTTTTACTCTTGTACTGTCCAAATAAGTTTAGATAAATCATAATTCAAAGACTCTAATCTTTTTAAAATCTTCTCTTTTGTTTTTTCATCTAACTTTTTTTCTCTTGATAAAATCCAAAGATATTTTTTACTTGGTTCACTAATTACTACATAAGAGTAGTTTTTATCAAGCATTATAATCCAATAGTCTCCATAAAAAGGCCAAAAGAAAGATACTTTTAATTTAGCGTTTGTATTATCAACAGCATAAGCTTCTCCAATAGCTTCTGTCTTTTCACCTGTAGTCATTTTAGTACATCTATTAATTACTTCTATTTTGTCATTTTCTTTAATACTATAAGTTGCAGTTACATTTTTACAATCTTTTTCAAACTTATGTTCATACCTTGCTATTTCATACCAAGAACCAATATATCTATCTAAATCAACGTTTTGTACACTTTTTATATTTGGGTCTTTATACGAACAAGCTGTAAACAAAAATAAGACTAGCGTAACAAGAAAAATATTTTTCATTTTAGTTTCCCTTTTTATTTTAGTATATAAAAAAATATTGTTTTTTAGTAGGTATTTTATAGAAGTTTATAAAAACTCTGTCATGTATATTCTATATAATAGGGGTACAAAGTTTTGTTGACACTTTTTATTTTCTCTTGTTTGTATTGCTACTGCTTCAAAAAAAGTAGTCCAAAGTTTTTTAAACTTTTGTTCATTTTGTGATAGTTTTGGTTCTTCAAATGATGCAATACTTTGAACTCCTAAAAAGTCACTATTTTTTATAAATGCAAGTTTTCTATTAATATCATGGATAATATAGTTTTGATTATTTAATCTTTTAAAAAAGTGTTTTCCTAAGAAGTAGACTATATTGAATTTTGTTTCAATTTTTGCATATAAGGTTCCATCTTTAAGCTCTTCAAATCTAGCAAATCCTGTCATTTTATGAACATGTCTAAACAGCTCTTTTTCTAGGTTCTGTAAAAAGAAAACTTCCTTTTGGTTTATATTGAAAAGTTCATTACTATCTCTAAAACCTAAAATGATGTATCTTAACAGATTAAGTTCAAACTCTTTTGTATCACACATGAAAATATTAAGTATTAATTCAAAACACTTTTTAGGAAACTTTTTCTTCATAGCTTCTAAAACTTTTAGGCTTTTTTCTTCATCTGTTTTTATTTCTAATATATCTTCTAAAAGTAGAGTGTTTGGAAATTTAGTTAGAATTTTTTTTGGCTGTAGTTTTTCATAGTACACATCATAAACTAAAGTTAAAAAACCTTCAAATGTTTTATCATAAACTAAAATCATAATTCACCTGTTATATGACTATAGTTTATATCAAATAGTGAAGGTTGTATTATTTTCTTTTTAGGTGGTGCAATTATTGCTTGTTTTATATCCTCTTTATAAAAAGGAGTTTTACTATGGTACTTCCCCTTACAAGTTATAAAATATTTTGCTCTTTTTAGAGATATTTTTAGCTTTTTTAAATCATCAAAATCTAAAGATTTAAAACGTCTAGCTTTAAGTATTTTAAATACACCTCTTACTCCAATTCCTGGGATTCTAAGAAGCTCATCTTTACTTGCTTTGTTTATTTCCATTGGAAAATATTGTAAGTTTAAAAGTGCCCAAGAGGTTTTTGGGTCTACTTCTTCATCAAGGTTCGGAAACTCATCACTTACTATTTCATCATAAGAAAAGTCATAAAATCTCAAAAGCCAATCAGCTTGATAAAGTCTATGTTCTCTTAAAAGTGGAGGTTTATTTATTATTGCAGGAAGGTTTTTATCATCATTTACTGGAATATATGCACTATAATATACCCTTTTTAACAAGGCTTTATCATATAAAACAGAACTAAGTTTTAAGATATCTTTGTCACTTTCAGGTGTTGCTCCAACTATTAGTTGAGTACTCATTCCTATTGGTTTTGTATCTTTTTCTAGACTTTTTTCCCTTGCATGTTTTAGGGGCTGCAAAACTTTTTGTTTGGTTTTATTTGGTGCTAGAAGTTTTAGGGAGTTATCACTTGGAAGTTCTATATTTGAACTAACTCTATTTGCTAAAGCCACTACTTGCTCAATAAGTTTTTCATCAGAGCCTGGAATTAGTTTTACATGGATATAGCCATTAAATCTATATTCATGTCTTAGTATTTTAAGGGTTCTTAATATCATATTCATAGTGTTATCTTCACTTTGAATAATTCCAGAGCTTAAAAATAGACCTTCTATATAGTTTCTTTTATAAAAATTGATTGTAATATCAGCTAACTCTCTTGGTGAAAAAGCAGCTCTTTTTATGTTATTGCTTTTTTTGTTTATACAGTAAGCACAATCATAAATACAAAAGTTTGTAAGTAGAACTTTAAGTAAAGATACACACCGTCCATCAGCTGTAAATGTATGACAGATTCCGCTATTGTGTGTTGCTCCTAATTCTCCTGTTTTGTGATTATTATCACTTCCACTAGAACTACAGCTTACATCATATTTTGCACTATCTGCAAGTATTTGCATCTTTTCGTAAATATCTTTTCTCATAAAGATATTTTAACTCAAAATATTTCTTGTTTATTGTTTTATTGCATTTTGTAATGTTTTGTTTGGGATTTTAATGTGAGGGTGTAAAACTACCATAGTCTTTGGTAGTTTTACTTATTAGGAATTATACTGTCTTAGAAGCTTGCACTAATAAAACCGATAGCTGTGAAAGATACGGCTATTAAAACAATTAGGTTTCTTAGAAAACTCATACTATCTCCTTCTTTAAAACTAATTATATTTTATAGAATAAGTGTCAATATAGGAATGTGTTATTACTTGACAAAATCTTGACAAAGTTTAGTTTTTAAAAGTAATTGAAAAGATGTTATATGGGTTTTTATAAGTATAATCTAGTTTAAAATCGTGCATTTGAATTATCTTATTTACAATATTTAGTCCTAATCCATGACCTAATTGTTGGTTTGGTTCTCTTGTAAAAGGTTGCGTGTAGTAAATAAGGTCACTTGAAAGTTTTTTTGCAATGTTTTTAACTTCTATTTTGTTTTCACTAGCTTCAATTACAATAGGGTATTCATCTGCATATTTCATTGCATTATCAATTAAATTTTTAAGTGCAATTGTTAAGTAGTATTTATCTGCATGTATATTGAAGTCATCTTTTATATCTACTTCTACTTTTGACTCATCATCAATAGAGAGTTTAGATAATGATTCAAGAATTAAACTACTAGTTTTAAATTTCGAAGAGTTTACTTTTGCAAAGTTTAATTTCTCCCTTTGTAAAAGTTTACTTGTTAGCTCTTCTATATCTACAAAAACACTATTTAGACTATCAATTTGTTTATTGTCTTTGTTGTGTCTTAGATTTTCAAGTAGGAATTTTGCTTTTGAAATAGGTGTTTTTAGTTCATGACTTATATTTCTTAACAGCTCTTCTCTTGAGTGAATAATATCACTTTGTTTTTCAAGGTATGAGTTTAGATTATGTGTTATTTCACTTAACTCATTGTTTTTTCCAATATCTATTTTAATGGTAGTTTCATCATCTTTAAAAAGCTGTAAAACACCTTTGTTTAGTTTATCAAGCTTATCTTTTATCTGTTTTGTAATACGTGAAGAGATGATAGAAGATAAAAGGAAAGCAATTATAAAAAGAAACACTAGTTCTACTTTAATAGTATCAATAAATTGATTTCTATCTTTTTCTGTTTTATCTAGTCTTGTTTGCAAATATTCTATCTCTTCTTTTAAAAGCTTATCAATCTTAAAGCTTAGTTTTTCGAAGTTTTTATTGAAAGGTGTAAAGTTCTTTTCATCTTTACTGATTAAAACAAGCTCATAAAGTTCATATTTTATAAGTTTTTCAATCTCTTCAAAATATTGAAAGATTTGTTGTAGATTTTGTTTTTCAATTATTGATTCAGAGTTTTCTATTGTTACTCTTTTTTTTATAATCAAAGTTTTAAAAAGTTTATCAGATTTTTCAAGACGTTTTTTTACTACATCCATTTTTTCATAGTCAGTTACAATATCTAGCACAATCCATGAAAAAGAGTTATTGTATTCTTTTAGTTTTTCTACTCTTCTTATTTGATCATATCTATGGGTTTGACTTTTATGTATTTCACTTAGATTGAAGATTGTATAAAAAAATACTCCTATTATAGATAATATAATAAGTAGTATTAGTGAAAATGAGATAAAAAGTCTTTGCCTAATTGTCATCTATAAATTTATACCCTATACCCCAAATTGATTTAATATATTTTGACTCTTTAGAATCATCATTTATCTTAAATCTAATATTACTAACATGCATATCGATAGTTCTATTTTTTGTATCTTCTTTTAATGATGTTTGATTTATGATATCTTCTCTTGATACAACTTTATTCATATTTTCTATAAACATAAAGAAAATCTCTGATTCTATTTTAGTAAATTCAATTTGTTGATTTTCTAAAAAGACTCTTTTTTTATTTAAGTCAATTCTTAAATCATTTATTTGAATCTCTTCACTATCATTGTATCTCTTAAGTGTTGCATCAATTCTAAGAACTAACTCTCTTGGTTCATAGGGTTTTGATAAGTAGTCGTCAGCTCCTAGTTCAAAGCCGTAGATTTTGTTTCCTATATCATCCCTTGCTGTTGAGATGATAATAGGAATATTTTTTATTTTTTTAATTTTTTTAAAAAGGTCAAAGCCATCCATTCTAGGAAGTGATAAGTCTAAAATAACTATTGAATACTTAAAGTGGTTCTCTTCAAACTCTTTTAATGCTTCAAAAGGCTCTGAATACACAACACAAGTATAGTTATAATCTTTTAGAAATGTGCTTATAAGTTCTTGTAGTTCAATATTGTCTTCAATCAATAGCACACTTTTACTTTTCACTTTTTACCTTTTTTATTTTGTTATATCATTTTGTTCTTTGTTTTTAGATGATACTGATTTTAACCAAAAATATCCAAATAAACCTGAAAATAAAGAAGCACTTAGGATTCCTATTTTAGCTTGGAAAATAAGTTCAGGGTTTCCAACAAAGGCTAAGTCTGCAACAAATATTGACATAGTAAATCCTATACCACCTAGGAATGCTACTCCAAATACTTGACTCATATTACTTCCTTTTGGAAGCTCTGCAATTTTTAGTTTTACTGCTAACCATGAAACACCAAAGATACCAATAACTTTTCCTAAAATAAGTCCTGAAATAATACCTAAAGAAACAGGCTCTAAGATTGTTGTACCAATTGAACTAAAATCAATTTTAACACCTGCATTTGCTAAAGCAAAAATAGGAATAATCAATAGGGCAACTGGTAAATGAAGGTTATGCTCTAACCTTGCAGCAGGTGTTCCTACTTGGTCAATTTTATCTTTTATATTTGTAAGAATCTTTTTTTGCTTTTCGTGCATCATATGGTTTTCTTGAACTGGGTACTTGTCATACTCATCTAATAAATGTTTTGTATCTTGCGTAAATGTTTCTGGAGCTCTTTTGGGAGTTGAAGGTATTGCTAATGCAGCTAAAACACCTGCAATTGTAGCATGAACACCAGATTCTAACATGAAGAACCACATTATTAAACCTACAACAAAGTAAGGTAATATCATATGAATACCAAATCTATTAAAGGCAATCATTAAAGCAAACATAAGACCTGCTAAACTTAGTGCAACCATATTGATAGTTTCAGTATAGAAAATAGCGATAACTAAAACAGCTCCTAAGTCATCAACTATAGCAAGTGCAACTAAGAATGTTACAAGTGTAGTTGGAACTCTTTTACCTAATAAAACTAAAGCACTTATAGCAAAAGCGATATCTGTTGCCATTGGGATTCCCCAACCTGCTGCACCAGCTGTTCCGTAGTTTAAACTTGTATAAATAAGTGCAGGGAAAACCATACCACCAATTGCTGCTAAAATAGGTAGCATTGCTACTTTTATATTTGATAGTTCACCAGCTGTAATCTCTCTTTTTATTTCAAGACCAATTAAAAAGAAGAAAATTGCCATAAGTCCATCATTTATCCAATGATGAAGTGAATGTGAAAGTTCCCATGAACCTACGTTTAAATCAATATATGTATGAAAAAAGTGTGAATATACATCATATAAAGGGCTATTTGCTAATACTAATGCTAATATTGTTGTTATTATTAAAATCAAGCCTGTAGTGGTTTGGGCATGTAAAAATTCTTCAAAAGGTGTGGACACTTTCTTAAAAGCTTTTTCCCAAGGTGCGTATAGTTTCATTCAAACTCCTAGTAATTTTTAACTATTTTTATTTGTAAAGTGTCAAATTATACAAATTAAATGTCAAGATATTTATACATTTTTTCTTGACATTTTCTTGGTAATAATTTTCTTAGCTACTATTTGAGTTTTACTATTAATATTTTATAACTTATAAATAACGTGGAATTGTAAAGATTGAGAATTTAAATAATTAAAAACTTTATTACTTTATATCATCTCTTAGTCTTTGTATTGCAAGCTCTTTTTTCTTTGCTTCAACCATAATATCTATATTTTTAGTATCATTTTGAAACATCTTTTCAAGCTCAAAGAAGTCCTTTGCTTCAATATAGTCAGCATGATTTCCAAACTTTCCATCACCTTTAGAAGAAAGATGAACTTTAGGTCTTCTGTTTCCCCATGTTTTTAGTATATCTTGTGGGTTAAATTCACTTAAGTTTAGACTGTGATGATATATATCAAAAACCATTGGTATTTCTGTTGCTTGACATACTCCAAGGATTTCCTCAGCTGTATAAACTCTCTCATCATTTTCTAAAGCAAGTCTTTGTTTTAACCAACTCTCTTTTTTTATAGTTTCAATAAGTCTTTCTAATGCAGTTTCTTTATCTCCATAGGCTCCACCACCATGAATTAAAACTGTTCCATTTTCATCAATTCCTAGCCTATCAAATAGCCAAAAGAACATCTCTAACTCCCTTAATGAGTTTTCTATAACATTCTCTTTTGGAGAGTTTAAAACTGTATATTGTCCAGGGTGTATTGTAATTCTTATATCAAAATCTTTTAATCTCTCTTTTGTCTCATCAAAAATAGGTGCTAGTTTATCAAGCCAAGCCATATCAAATAGTTTGTGAGAAATAAAAGGAACAAAAGAGTTTCCCAGTCTAAAAATAGGGTAGTCTTGGGATTTAGAGTACTCTAGTAAATCAATTAGCTCTTTAGCATTTTGTTTTACTTTTTTTTCAACATTTTCATAGTTTAGGTTGTTTAAATTCATAGTTCTATTTGTTGATAAGCTATTATCACTTTTTGAACAAAAAAATCCAAATCTATACATTACCATGGTCCTTTAAATCTAATTGGTTTAAAATCAACTTTTTTTTCGTGTTTTGTTACTCTTCCTTGAACTCTTTTTCTCCATCTTTTATATGCTTGTGGTGAAATAAGTTCACGCATGAGATTTTTTACTTGATTCTCTGTAAGATTAAACTCTTTTCTTATTCCATCAAAAGTAGTTCTATCTTGCCAAGCCATTTGTATTAAACGGTTTTTATCTTCTATATTTAACTCAATATTTTTCATTTGTATAAAATCCTTATAAATCCAAATGCAAAAAGAGCTAATGAAACTTCTTTTGGTTCAAAACCATAAAGTAAATAAAAGATTGCAGCAAAAAAGAAAGCAAAAGAGACACCATAAGCTTTGATTTGCTTTTTACTTGATTCTTGAAGATATTCAAGTTGATTTCTTGAAAGTTCTACTTCAAGATTCCCTTCACTCGCTCTTTTTATCATTGTCTTAAAATCTTTTACAATAAAAGGTAAATCTTTTACTTCTTCAATAATAGTTTCACTTATCGATTCTTTTGCACCAAGAGCTTTTGGAAGATTTTTTTGTAAAATTGGTAAGATATCTTTTACACCATTGAAGTTTTCAATATATGTTGTTCCAAGACCTTCTACAATAGCACTAACTCTAAGAATATAAATAGCATCACTAGGAAGTTTAAATGGTAAATCTCTAGTACTTTCTAATACTTCAAAAGCTAATTTTTGCATTGACTCACTATCAAGATTATCATTTGAGAAAATATCAAACATCTTTGAAGTAAATTCAGTTAGTTCACCTATAGGTGCTTCATAAGCTATTGTTCCAAGTCTTTTACTTGCATTTATATATGTTTCATAATCTTGTTCATTTGCAGCTTTTATAAGCTCAATTATTGCAACTCTTTTATCATTTGGAACTGTTTTTACCATACCAAAGTCAAGTAAAATAAGCTCACCTTTTTTGTTTACAAGTAGATTTCCTGGATGTGGGTCTGCATGGAAATATCCATTTATAAGCATTTGAGTTGTGTAAAAGTCTACTAGATTTGAGATAATCTTTTTAAAATCAATTTTATGTTTAAAGATATTCTCTTTATCATCAAATCTAAAACCTTCTTCAAAACTCATAACTAAAGCATCATCACAAGAGTACTTTTTATATGCTTTTGGAAATTTCACCTTTTGTTTTTTATATACTTTTTTGAAGTTTTTTAGGTTTTGTAGTTCTTGATTTAAACTAACTTCCTCAACAATCATTTTTGAAAACTCTGAGATTACTGCTTCAATAGAGTTTTTTGTATAACTTGAAAATAGAGGTTTAAATAATGAATTAAAAATATTTATGATTTTTATATCAGCTAAGACTTGCTTTTTTATTCCTTTACGTCTTAGTTTTACTGCTACTTTCTTATCGTTTTTTAGGATTGCTTTATGAACTTGTCCAATAGAAGCAGAAGCAATTGGTTCTTTATCAAACTCTTTAAAAATTTGCTTTTCTTCAAAAGCAATATTATAAATCTCTTCAAAATCTTTTTCCTTCATAGGAGGAATTTGGTCATGAAGATTTTTAAGCTCTTCTAAATACTCTTCATTAAAAAAATCAGACCTAGTAGCAAGAACTTGAGCAAGTTTTATAAATGAAGCCCCTAGTTTAACAATTGTATGTTTTAACTTTTTAGGTTTAAGTGGTTTAATAAATAAAAAGCTATCTTTTCTTTTTATAACTAAATAAACTGTTAGTAAAAATATAAAAACCCTATAAACTCTAAGTGGTGAATAAAATTTAATAATAAATCCTTTTAATGATATATCATTCTAATAGGTTCTGGCATTGGTTTATTGAAATAGTATCCTTGCATATAATCAACGCCAATCTCTTTTATTGTATTTAACTCATAAGGTGTTTCAATTCCTTCAGCTAATATCTCAATACCATTTTCTTTAGCAAGATTAAACAAAGCTTTATAAACTGAACGTTTTAGTTCATCATTATTGATATTTGAAATGATATTTCTATCTACTTTTATAATATCAGGCTTTAACTCTATAATCATATTTAAACTAGAGTATCCTTCTCCTACATCATCAAGTGCTATTTTAAAGCCTTGTTCTCTATAAAATTCAAGTATCTTTTTTAAGTGTTTTTGATCTTTTATACTTTCAGTTTCAACTACTTCAAAAACAATATTTGAAGTATCAAACTCTAGTTGTTTTGCCCATTTAACTGTTGAGTTTAAACAAAACTCTGGGTCATAAATAGAAGTAGGAAGAAAGTTAATAAAAACTTTTTGTTTGACTTTTTTTGTAGCTGCTGTTTTTAAAGAACTCTCTCTACAAAGTCTATCAAGATTAAAGTTCATATCATTTCTAGTAGACTTTTCAAATAGTTCATTTGGGTAGATTAAAGTTCCATCAGGTCTAACACCTCTAACTAAAGTTTCATATCCATAAATCTGGTCAGTTTTTGCATCAATTATTGCTTGAAAATGTGAAGTTAAAGATTGATTTTTTATTACATCAAAGAACTCTTCATCTTCAATCATATTTATATATCGTTGAAGTGGTTTTGAATTTAAAACTGCTTTATATGATAGTCCTTCATTGTTGTAATCAATAAAAACTTTTATATCTTCTGATTCTAAAGAGTTAAAAGTTGTTTCAATAGCATCTATATTTTCATAGAAGAACTCTTTTGTATTTTCTACATCTATATAGACTATGTTTTCAATTTTTTCAAAGTGAATATTTAATTTCTTTAAAAATAGGTTTACTTTAGTTATAAGCTCATCAAATTCACTTATAAAATAAATTTTAGAAGCAACATTACTAAACTCATATTTTATATCACATCTATTACAAGGCATAATTTTCCTTTATGGTTCTAATCTATAAATATCCCAAGAATTATCATCTTTTAGTTCATAAACAAATCTATCGTGAAGTCTGTTTAATCCACCTTGCCAAAACTCAAAGTAAGTAGGAACTATTTGGTATCCACCCCAAAAAGAAGGAAAGGGAATCTCTCCTTTTGAAAACTTTTTTCTCATTTCATCAAATTTTGATTCTAAAACACTTCTTGAGTTTACTACTTGGCTTTGGTGTGAAACCCAAGCTCCTAGTTGACTACCTTTAGGTCTAGATAAAAAGTATTTCATAGAAGCAGCTTTTGAGATTTTTTCAATTTTTCCTTCTATTCTTACTTGTCTTTCAAGACCTAACCAAGCAAAGTGTGCTGAGACATTTGGATTTTCATCAATATGTTGTGATTTTTTGCTTTTATAGTTTGAGAAAAACACAAAACCTTTATCATCATACATCTTAAGTAATACAGTTCTTTGAGTTGGTTTTAAATCAGTTCCAACAGTACTTAGTGTAAATGCATTAGGCTCTATAAGTTCAGCTTCAAGTGCTTGACTAAACCATTTTTCAAACTGTTTAAAAGGTGTTTCTTCTAAATCTTCTCTATCTAAGCCTTTTGAGATGTACTCTTGTCTCATCTTTGTTAAGTCAGGCATAAAACTTCCTTTATTTTTTAAGCTCTTCTTTTAATCTTTTTAAGTCTTTTTTAGTAGCCAAATCAAGCTCGTCGATAACTTCTTTGATTAAAGATTTAATCTGTTTTTTGATTCTTTTATCTTCAATCTTTCCTTTTTTTTCTAAAGTTTTTAGGAACTCTTTAGCATCAGATTTTTTGATTTTCCCTTTTTTCTCTAAGGTTTTAATCTCATCTTCTACTTTTTGTCTTACTATAACAGCAGCTCCAAGTCCAGAGTAAATTAGTTCTTTAAGCATTATTGCTCCTTTACATTTTAATATGCAGTTTATATATTATAATGAATTTTAATAGATAAAGTAGAATCTTTGTAGTAAAAAAATGTCAGTTTATGTAGAAAGAGGATTTATGTCTTCGATAATTATGTCCTGAATCTTTTTTGACTGCCCAAAGTGAGGAAGTAGTTTAAACATAATGTTTTTGTGTTCTTCTTTTAACTCTTCTACTATTTTAGGTAAATCTCTAGTTACATGTTTTCCAGAGTTTAAAAAATAAGGATAAAGAACAACTTCTCTCGCACCTTTTATTATTAGTTCTGTTACAACACTTTTTATATCAGGAGTTGCAATCTCTAAAAAAGCTGCTTTTTTTAATCCATAAAATCTATCTTTGTGAGAAAGTTCTTCAACTAAAGATAAAAACTCTTCATTTGATTCTTCTTTTTTACTTCCATGTGCTACAAAAATAATCGCTCTCATAATTATCCTTCAAAAGATTTTTTGAAACTTTTACATTTCTCTTCTATATTTTTACTCTGCCATATGTCACTTATAACTGCAACCATATCAGTTCCTTTTTCTATCAGCTCTTTTACATTATCACTTGTAATTCCACCAATAACACAAACAGGAATACTTAATTCTTCTTTTGCTTTAGCTATAACTTCTTTATCTACAACAGCTGCATTTGGTTTAGTTGAAGATGCAAAAAATGCTCCAAAAGCAACATAGTCAACATTTTTTTCTTCCATGCTTTTAGCAAGATTTAGCTCACCATAACAAGAAATACCTAGAACACCTTTATACTCTTTTCTTATTTCTTCAACTCTATGATGGTCACTTCTTCCAATATGTAAACCATCACATTGAAGTTTTATTGCAAGTTCAACTCTATCGTTTAATACAAATAAGGCATTGTATTTTCTACAAAGTTCTTGCAATTTTAACGTTAGGTTTTCTATCTCTTCATCAGAAGAGATTTTATCTCTTAATTGTACTATTGTTGCTCCACCTATTAAGGCTTTTTCTATTTGAAATAGAATTGTCTCTTTAGGTGTTAGTTTATCATCACTAATTACATATAAACCATTTAAATTTACAGACATTCTTTTCCTTTTTTATGTGCAATTGGTCCTTTTCCATGACCTATGTTTGGTGCATTTAAAATTGCTTGGTATATAAACTCTTTTGATATTTTAATTGCTTCTTCTAAGGATTTTCCTAAAGCTATATTCGCAGCAATAGCACTTGAAAAACTGCAGCCTGTTCCATGATTATTTGTAGTTTCAATAAGTTTTGTATAGAACACTTTTTTATCATTATTGTCAAAGAAAGTATCCATACTAAAATCTTCATTCTCTTTTTTTACAATATCATTTTTGATAACTACTTTACAAGGAAGTTTAGAAATCTCTTCTATGGCTTTTTCATTTAATACATCATAATTAAACAAAGCTTTTGCTTCATATAGATTTGGAGTAATGATATTTACATATGGAAATAGTGTTTTTAAGTTTTCAATTGCATCATCATTTAGAAGTTTTGAACCAGCTTTAGAGATAAATACAGGGTCAAATACAATAGGAATATCTAAATCTTTAATTGTTTCTCTTACAATATCAATTATTTCATTTGAAAAAAGCATTCCTATTTTTATCGCACTTACTTCAAAATCTTCTAAAACTCTTTGTATCTGTTCTTGTACAAATGAAGGAGATATTTCTTGAATATTTGTAACTCCTTGAGTGTTTTGAGCTGTTAAAACAGTAAGGGCACTACAACCAAAAGTATCAAAGGCTTCAAAGGTTTTCAAATCAGCTTGAATACCAGCTCCACCACTACTATCACTTCCAGCAATTGAAAGTACTACTTTCATAAAAATCCTTCATCTTTTTTGCATATTGTCTTGAAGTTTGACTTTAAAGCAATTTAAAATATTTATTAAAAATTACTTTTTAGGAAAATCTTTTATTATAGTAATTACAAGTTCTCCAACTGTAAAGCCAAACTTTTTCATTTTTGAGTGGTTTATGATTACTCCATCTTCTTGTAAGTGAAGCCAATCTTTTACACTAATATCAATAGTACTATCATTGTATGGAACTCTCATTACATAATCAATCATAACAGTGTTTCCTAAAGCTTGCATCTTAGCAGTTCCTACTATATCTCCTGCTGTTGCATCAAAGGTTTTATCTCCTGTGGGAACTAGTTTCCAAACTCTTGTAAGCTCTTCACCATCGTCATAAACAAACTCTTCATCTAAAGTTCCAACTCCATTTTTATCCCAAGAACCAATAAGTGTTCCTTTAAAAGTTCTAATGATTTTCCCACTTCTGTCTTTTACTAAACCATAGGCAGTTAGTTTTCCATTAAAATACTCTTGTGGAATAAACTCAGGGCTTTTATTTTTAAAATCTTCTATTTGCATTTTGCTACATCCTGTAAAAAATAAAATTGCTAAAGCAATAAAAAAACTGCTAAAAAATCTAGTTAAATTTTTCATGCTACAAGTCCTTCATTTAAATGCATATTTTCATATCTCGTAAATACAAGTTGTACAAGGTTGATATTTCTTGTTAAAAAACCTGCTTCACAATAACAAAGGTACATCTTCCACATTCTAATAAAGTATTCATCGAAACCTAGTCTTTGCACTTCTTCAAGGTTATCTAAAAAATTTTGATGCCAAACATTTAGTGTTTTTGCATAGTGTTCTGTAAACTCTTCCATATGTAGAAGGTTTAGCTTTGTATGTTTTGTTGTTGTTTCAAGTATTTTCCCTACACTTGGAAGATGTCCACCTGGGAAGATATACTTTTGAATAAAATCTGTTCCTTTGCAATATGAACTATACCTTTGGTCAGGCATTGTAATTATTTGCATAACTAAAACACCACTTGGATTTAATAGGCTTTGACACTTTTTAAAGAAGATATCAAAGTACTCACGTCCAACGGCTTCAAACATTTCAACTGCAATAATTGCATCAAATTGTCCTTGCATATCTCTGTAGTCTTTCAGCATAATATTTATTGATTCTTCTATTTTATGCTCTTTAAATCTATCTTCACAAAGCTTTTTTTGCTCTTTTGAAAGGGTTAAAGTAGTAACTTCACACTCATACTTTTTTACTAAGTGCATAGCCATAGCTCCCCAGCCAGAACCTATTTCAAGTACTTTTGAACCTTTTTTTAGATTTAGTTTCTTTGCTAAAACATCAAGTTTTCTATTTTGAGCTTCAAATAGGTCTTCATTTTCATTTTGAAAAACAGCAGCAGAGTACATCATCGTATCATCAAGCATTAGTTTAAAGAAATCATTTGATAAGTCATAGTGTTCTTGAATATTTTTTTGTGCTCTTGTTTTAGAGTTTTTTCTAAGAGTATGTTTGATTTTATTAAAAAAAGGAAATAGATTATAAAGACTAAAACCTTTTTCATCTTCACTTTTTGTTTGAAGTTCATTTGAGTTTAAAAGAGCAATTTTGATTAAAGAAGTTAAATCCTCACAATCAAAATCTTTATCCATATAGCTTTCTGCAAAACCGATATCTCCATAAAAAGTAAGTCTTTTAAAAAGATTTGCATTGTTTAAAATAAGTTTTGCTTTTGGATAAGTTTTATCACCATAGGTTTTAATTTGTCCATTACTAAAGTGAACTTCTAAGTCACCTCTTTTTATTTTAGATAAAAATTTATCTCCGATTTTATTCCAGAAAGTTTCCATTAGTATCTCCTTACTGTATCTTTTTGAATGGGTTTATTCCATTTTAAACCCAATAGTTTTAGTTTAATACTTTGATAAATTGTTCTTGTAACAACCCAAAAAGTTAAAAACGTATGTTTAAAAAACAGGCTTGTTAAGTTTTGAGTTGTAAACTCTTTTGCTTTTGCTGTAAAAGTTGAAGTTAATTTTTTCTTTTCATCTTCAAAAAGAGTTACATCTAAACTTAGTATTTTTTCATCATAGATTAGTGAAAACTCATAATCTCCATCCCTTTTAAAAAATGGAGAAACATACATATCTTTTTTCGTTTTTCCTTGGAATATTTTGCCATTCCAAGAAGAAAGTTTCACTGGATAGATAACTCTTCCACCATTGTAGTTATGAACCTCTGCAATAAGAAAAGAAGGCTTATCATTTTCAAAAAGAATTAATACACTAATTGGATTGAAAACAAAACCAGCAATTCTAGGAAGAGTTATAAATCTCATTTTTTCAGTAGGTTTTATGGCGAAGCTTTTTAATAAAAAATCTATATTTTTTAAGAACTCTTTTTTATTTCCAAAATGATCTTTTGAATAAAAAGAGAATAGATTGAATTTGTTATATGAAAATAGTCTATTTTCTAAATTTTCAATAGAAGATAAATCAATATCAAGCATAAAGAATTTGTATTTAAAACTATGCTCTTTTGGTAGTAGTCTTTTATGATAAATCATTCCATCAAAAATTAAGTGTTTCATAACTGGCATCCAAACTCTTTTGCAATAGTATTTGCACTATATAATCCATCTTCATGGAACCCATATCTCCAATATGCTCCTGCATAATATGTATTGTTTTTCCCATTTATAAGCTCTCTTTTTTCTTGAGCTTTTATAGCTTTTAAATCAAATTGAGGGTGGGAATAGTTTATTTTTTCAATTACATTATCTAAAGATTGTGTTTCATTTAAAGAGACAAAATACTCTTTTTTCTTTTTTAGATTTTGTAGTGTGTTTAACCAATAAGAAAGAGTTACATTATCTTCTTTCCCATCTGTTTTATAATTCCAAGCTGCATAGGCTTTTTTATTAGGAAATAGAGCTTTTGTATCTGTATGTAAAACAGCATCGTTATCTTTGTATTTAAAGCTCGAAAGAATATTCATTTCATTATTAGTTGGGTCATCTAGCATACTAAGTGCATCAGGTGCGTGCATAGCTAGAATAACTTTATCATAAATAGATTCACTCAAGTCCTCATGTATTAAAATAACTTTGTCATTTTCTCTTTTTATACTTTTAACCGTAGAGTTAGTATATATTTTTCCAGAAATTTCTAAGGCAATTTTATTTACATAATTTATTGAACCACCACTTACAGTTAACCATTGGTGGTGAGTATCAACTCCTAATAAGCCATGATTTTTAAAGAAGTTTAAAAAAGCTCTTGCTGGGAACTCATTCATCTTTTTAGTTGGTGTTGACCAAATTGATGCTCCCATAGGAATAATATATCTATCTTTGAAGTATTTTGAATAAGGTTTTAAATACTCTCCTAAACTTAAATCTAAATCTTCACTGTCATTTTTTAAATCTTCATTTGCTTTTTTGTTAAATTTTAGAATATCTTTAATCATAATATAGTGGCTTGGATTAAATAGATTTTTCTTTTGAAAGAACATACCTTTTAAATCTTGCCCATTATAAGCTGTATTTGATTTTGTATCCCAAAATGCAAAACTCATATCAGAGTTTTCAATTTTAACATTTAGTTCTCTGAAAAGTTTTGTTAGTAAAGGGTAGGTTTCATGGTTAAATACTAAAAAACCAGTATCTACACCAAACTCTTTATCATCTTCTTTTACAAAAGTAGTTCTAGCATGACCACCTAGTCTTGAACTTTTTTCATAAAGGTCAACATGATGTTTTCTACTTAATAAATATGCAGAGCCTAATCCACTGATTCCAGCTCCTAGTACTGCTATTTTTAATCTTTTATTTCTCATTTGTATTTTCCATTCTTATCTTGTTTTGTAAATATTAATTTTGATGTATCCATATACTCTTTTAGAAATACAAGCAGTTTGTCTAGTTCTTGTTTTTCTATAAAAGGATTTCTATGCATAATCCATAGATTTTCCATAGATTCATCACTCATAATTGCAGTTTGATAAGATTTGTCTAAATAGATAATACTATACTCTTTAGAAAAAATCCAATAATAGGTTTTATCAAGTTGTGCAAGATTGTTTTCTAATAGAGGTTCAACAACACCTGAATAAGAGATTAGTTTTCCATCAATTTCATATTCAAAGCATCTATTAAAAACTTTTAATTTATTGTTATTAATTGGTTTATATTCAACTGTAGCAGCTACACAGTTTTCTTCAAATTTATTGTAAGTTCTAGCTATTTCGTACCAAAGCCCAGCAAAACTTTTAGGACTGACGTATTCAACGGGCTTTGGTGCATTAAATTTAAAAGAAGTTTGAGACGCAGATAGTAGGGAAACTATACTTAGCATTAAAATTATTGATTTCATATCAAACTCCTTTCAATAGACATTTTATATGTTACTGAAGGATTTTTGTATAAAAAAAATGTCAGTTAATAAATTATTGTTTATCTTCTTTATATTTATTGATAAAAAATATTGCAATAACTTTTAAAATAACAGGAGCTAAACCATAAAGTAGGGCAAGTATTAAAATAGAGTTTTCATTTGGATTAATCTTATCAAAATCAAAAAGTCCTAAAATACCAAAAGATATAGCCACACTTAAGGCAAGTGATAGTTTTGTAATCATTGCCCATAATCCAAAAAGTAAACCAGAACAGTTACTTTTTATCTCTTCTGCTTTTTGAGTTAAATCAGAATGAATTGAAGTTGGAAAAGCCAAATCAGCTCCTAAAGAAAAGCCAGAAACAACACATATTATTAAAAAAGGAATAAAACTATTTTCATCTAAAAATGGAACAAAAATAAAAGCACTAGAGGCTAAAATAATAGAGTAAATCCATACTCTTTTTTTACTGATTTTTTTAGAAATAGCAGTCCACACAGGAAGCGCTAAAACCCCTGATAAAAAATATAATATCAATAGTAAACCACTTGAATCAGGTTTTCTTATTACAAACTCTACAAAAAGCAAAAATAGTGTTGCTGGAATTGCATTTGCAAGGTTATTAAAAAAGTATCCTATTTGAAGTGTTTTGATTTTCGGTAACTCTTTGTAAATAGTTTTTAAATATGAAATCTTAAAATCTTCACTATCTTTTGTAGTAACTGTTTTTATTTTAAGTAATGAAACAATAGTAAAATAAGTAAAAAGTATAAGAAAAACAACAAATAGTAAATCTAAAACCTCTTTTGTATTATTTGAAATAGAGAATAGAAAAGGAAGAAGTAAAGCTATTAATACACCAATAATTGTTCCTATCTCTCGTACACTATTTAGCTTTGTTTTGAAGTGATAATTTGAAGTAATCTCTGCTGACCAAGTAAGATAAGGAATATTAACCATACTCCAAGCAATATAAACTATAAATGAAAAGGTAAATAACCAAAGATTTGCATACTCTTCATTTGGATTTATAAGTAAATAAAAACTAATAGTTAATAAAATAGCTCCAACTAGTACAAGAGGTTTTCTTGAGTTAAATATTTGTTTGCTTTTATCACTTAAATAACCTAAATAAGGGTCTAAAAAAACATCAAATAGTCTTGCTAAAAAAAGCGTACCACCTACAATAGCCATATCTATTCCAACATCTTTTGCATAAAATGTTGGCAAATAAATATACAATGGAAGTCCAAGTATTGCTAAAGGAACAGCAAGAAGACTATAGTAGGTTAAAGTTGCTTTAGTCATTTATTTTTCTTTTTATAAATTTTATAAGTAATGATACCACAGGTAGTTTTTCATATAGATTTGAAGCTGCATCCCAAAAATCTTCATGTAGAATTACCTTGTCATCTGAGTTGAAAATAACTCTACTAACTCCTTCAAAACTTTGAGTCTTTTTTTCTTTTTTAAATCTAAAAGTAAAAGTCCATTTAATATAAGCAATATTTCTATTTTCAACTATCTCATCAATTTTGAATTTTGGTTCATCTAACTTTTTATACATATTTAAAAAGACTCTAAAAATATTTTGTAAACCTTTTACTTCATGGAAAGGGTCTTTAAATTTTGCATTCAAATCAAAATATTTTGCATACTCTTTTAATGGTGTGTCTTTATTGATAGACTCGAAAAATAAGCCATAGTTTTGAGCTTTCATTTTAACATCCTTTTTGTAATCGCAAGGGAATACTTATATGGAATAAGACTCAAAAACTGTAGAAATAGTCTTAGTTTTGTAGGAAATCTTATCTCAAAGCGATTGTCTTTCGTAATACCTTTAAAAATCTCTTTAGCCGCAAAGTTTGCTTCCATAAGTTGAGGCATTTCAAAGTTATTTTTATTTGTAAGTCTAGTTTTTACAAAGCCATGATTTATAATTTGTAAATCAATATTCTCTTCTTTTAGCTCTGGATGAATTGATTGTGCAAGATTTAGTAAAGCTGTTTTTGGAGCAGAATATCCACCGCCTTTTGGAAGTCCAAAATATGTAGAAAGACTTAAGTTCCAAACCCATTTACCACTTTTTTGTTTTATAAAATATTTTGAAATAGTTGTCATGATATTTATTGCACCTAAATAGTTTGTACTATTCATTTGTGCAAACTTATTATAATCCCATGATTTCATATCCATGACTTCATAAGCTCCTGCATTATAAAACCAAATATCTAAGCCATCAAAGGCTTCCCAAGCCTCTTTTACTTTTGCTTGGACGTTTTTAGTATCTTTTACATCAAAATCTAGTAAATAGATATTATCCTTATATGAACTTTTTAGTTTTAAAAGTTGTTCATTTTCTGATGCAGTTCTTGAACTAACTACCAATTTAAAGCCATTTTCTAAAACTATTTTTGCTAATTCTAGTCCTATACCACTACTTCCACCAACTAACCAGATTTTTTTGTTTGAAGTTTCCATGATAGACTCTTTTTATTTTATTATATATTTAATTAAGTAGTTTTAATAGGTTTATTTTGTCAAAATATAGGAAAAATATAGACTATTGTTACCCTTAACTAGCCTATAAACTTTTTTGATGTATAATATATATACTATTTTTGGTTATTGAAGGACTTTTTTTGGCTTACATTAATGATATTTATTATAAAGATCTATTTGAAAATGCCCATATGCCTATGTTTATTATTGACAATGGTTTGATTGTTGAGGCAAACGATGCCATGGCAAAGGTTTTCAAAGTCAATAAAAAAGAGGATATCTATAAGCTTCATCCTTCTCAATTATCACCAAAAAATCAACCAGATGGTCAAAACTCTGAAAAGAAAGCAAATGAAATTTTTCATGAGTGTATAAAGCAAGGTTTTACGCAGTTTGAATGGTTACATAAAGACTTAGAAGGCAATGAGTTTTTAGTTGAAATTACTTTAAAAGCAGTAACAATTGACCACAGACAAATGTTCTTTACAACTTTTAGAGATATTTCAAAAGAGAAAGAGTACGAAGAAAACTTACAAAAGAAAAATGAAAAATTAAAAAATAAAAATAAATACTTTTCTGAAATAAATAAAATACTAAAAACTGACCATCAATGGGAACAATTAATTGATAAAATCTTTTTACTAGAAGAGTTTAGAAAAGCATTAGATGAAAGTTCAATTGTTTCAAAAACAAATAAAAAGGGTATTATCACTTACGTAAATGATAACTTCTGTAAAATCTCAGGCTATAGCAGAGAAGAATTAATCGGGCAAAGTCATAATATTATTAGACATCCAAATACTAAAAAAGAGTTTTTTCAAACACTTTGGCGAAAAATTATGAATAAAGAGGTTTTCAAAGGTGTAATTGAAAACAGAAAGAAAAATGGGGATTCATATTTTGTTGATACAACTCTTGTTCCTATTTTAGATAAAAATGATGAAATTGTAGAGTTTATCGGTATTAGAAATGATTTAACTGAAGTTTTTGAAAAAGATAAAGTTATTTATGAGCAGTTTACTGATGATTTAACTTCTTTACCAAACAGACAAAGACTATTAGATGATATAAAAAAGTTTGTAAAACCAAAACTTGCTTTAATCAATATCGATAGATTTAAAGATATTAATGATGCCTACGGTTTTGAAGTAGGGGATGAGATATTAAAAACTCTTTCAAAAAGATTAGTTAAACATAGATCAACTAACCTAAAAGTATATAGACTTTCTGGGGATGTTTTTGGATTATTAGCATATGGGAATATTTCAGAAGAAGAGTTATTAAGAACAACAGATAGTATTATTCATAATCCTTTAATTCAAAAGTATAAAATAGGGGAATATGAGTTTGATATTTCATATAGTGTTGGTTTAGCTGGACATGGTGATAAACTATTAACTCAAGCAGAAGTATCTCTACAATGGGCAAAACAAACCCATAAAGATATTGTAATCTTTGATGAAAATATGCCTATCTATAAAGAATTAAGAGAGAATATTGAGCTAACAAAACAGATAAAAACGGCAATTGAAACTGACAATATTTTAATTTATGGTCAAAAGATTGTTTGTAATACTTCTAGTGAATATAAATATGAAACTTTAATGAGATTAAGATTAGAAGATGGAACTATTGTTTCTCCATTTAAGTTTTTAAATCATGCAAAAAAAGCAAGACTATATCCTATGATGACAAAGATTGTTATAGACAAAGCTTGTAACTACTTTAAAGATAAAGATGAAGAGTTCTCTATTAATTTAATGATTGAAGACATTAAAGATAGAAAAACTATTGATTACCTTATTTCTAAACTAAAAGAGACAAATACTGCCCACAAAGTTACTTTAGAGATTGTAGAGTCTGAAGAGATAGAGAAGTTTGAGGAAGTTGGAGCATTTATAAAAGAAGTACATAAACTGGGTTGTAAAGTAGCAATTGACGACTTTGGAACAGGTTATTCTAACTTTGAGTATATTATTAAATTAAAAGTTGATATTCTAAAAATTGATGGTTCATTAATCAAAAATATTCATATTAATGACAACCTTAAACTTACAGTTTCTACTATTGTAAATTTTGCAAAAGTTTTAAATATTCAAACTGTAGCAGAATTTATTCATAATAAAGAAGTTGACGAGATAGTAAAGTCTCTAAAAATCGACTACTCACAAGGTTTTTACCACCACGAACCTGAATTATTGAATTAAGTATATTTTTTAACCTCATTTTATTACTCTTATGATACTATTTAGTTATATAATTTGATATAACTGATTTCTTAGGGGAATAGATGAAAAATTTAACTATCAAAATGAAGCTTATTATCATAGCTTCTGTTTCTACATTTGGTTTTCTTTTAACTGCTTTTTTTGTTAATAAAATAATTCACGATTTTCATGTATTAGCAGAAAGTCAACTTTTAGTTGAAAGACTTAGTTCAAATGCTTATGAGTTAAGAAAGCATGAAAAAGATTTTTTAGCTAGAAAAGATTTGAAATACAAAGATAAATTTGTAAAGACTGTTAATGACTTAGAAAACAATGAAAAAATGCTTTTAAAAGATTTAACAGAACAAGATATTGCAACAGAAGATATTGAAACGTTCTTAGCTTATGTAAAAGAGTATGAAAGTGTTTTTTTAGATTTAGTTACATTACAACAGCAAATAGGGCTTAATCCTAAAGATGGGCTATATGGAAGTTTAAGAGCTTCTGTTCATAAGGTTCAAGAATCAGCAAAAAAATCAAACAATAGTGAACTTCTTGCTATAGTTTATGATTTAAGAAAGCAAGAAAAAGATTTCATGTTAAGAAGAGATTTAAAGTATGTAAAAAAGTTTGAATCTATAATTGATAAGTTATTGGCTTCTTCTACTTTGATGACACCTGAAAGAGTTGAAAATCTTAAAACGTATAAAAAAGACTTTTTATTATTAATTGATGCAGAAGTAAAAAAAGGTCTTACTTCAAATGATGGTATTATGAAACAAATGAGAGCTACAATTCATAAAACTGAAAAAATGCATGCAAAAATGACTGAAGATATTTTAAAGGCAATTGAAGATAAATTTACTCAAATCAAAATTATGATTTTCACTTTAATTGTTATTTCTATTATTTTAGTATTGGTATTTAGTTTCTATATTAGTAATGGACTTAATAGAAGTATTTATGCATTCCAAGAAGGTTTAGAAGACTTCTTTAGATATTTAAATAAAGAAGTTGATAGTGTAAAACTTTTAGATGATAGTTCAAAAGATGAAGTAGGAACTATGTCTAAAGTAATCAACCAAAATATCAAAAATATTGAACTTGAATTAGAGAGTGAAAAAAATGTTATAAATCAAGTAGTTCAAGTAATGCACGAATTTGAACAAGGTGATTTATCTCAAAGAATTAATGTTTCAACTAGAAATCAAGGTCTAAGTGAATTATTAACAGTTGTTAATAAAATGGGTGATAACCTTGAAACAAATATTAGTAAAGTATTAGCTGTATTAGAAAGCTTTTCAAATCTTGACTTTAGAGCAAAAGTTGATAGTCAAGGTATTAAAGAGCATTTAGAAAAACTTGCTCTTGGAGTAAATAACCTAGGTGAAGCAACAACAAAAATGCTACAAGATAATAAAAGAAATGGACTTATCTTACAAGATTCATCTTCAGTGTTATTATCAAATGTAAATAATCTAAACAATGCTTCAAATACAGCAGCAGCTTCTTTAGAAGAAACAGCAGCAGCATTAGAAGAGATTACATCTACAGTTAACAATAACTCTGAAAAAATGCATCAAATGTCAGACTTAGCAAGTGATGTAACTGCATCTGTATCTACAGGTGAAAACTTAGCAACTAAAACAACTGCTTCAATGGATGAGATAAATGAAAAAGTTGGAGCAATTAATGAAGCAATTACTGTAATTGACCAAATTGCATTCCAAACAAATATTCTTTCACTAAATGCAGCTGTAGAAGCAGCAACAGCAGGTGAAGCAGGTAAAGGTTTTGCTGTAGTTGCGCAAGAAGTTAGAAACCTAGCTTCAAGGTCAGCTGAAGCAGCAAAAGAGATTAAGACTTTAGTAGAAGATGCAAATGTAAAAGCAAATGAGGGTAAAACAATCTCTACAGAGATGATTCAAGGTTATTCTCAATTAAATACGAATATCTCTAAAACAATTGAACTTATAAATGAAGTTTCATCAGCTTCTAAAGAGCAACAAGTAGGAATTTCACAAATTAATGATGCTGTAAACTCTTTAGATAAACAAACTCAAGAGAATGCTTCAGTTGCAACACAAACATATGATATTGCAACACAAACTGCAAAAATCTCTGAGGATATTGTAGAAGATGCAAATAAAAAAGAGTTTGATGGAAAAGATAATATAAATATCGGTTCAAACAAAACAAAAACTACAAAGCAAAAAACAGTTCAAGCTACTCCTGTAAAAGCAAATACAACAAAGAGTACTATTTCTCAAAGTGAAACAAAAAAGAGTACCAACTCAGTACAATCACAAACAAAAACAATAACTGCAAACAATACAAAAGATGATGATGAGTGGGAAAGCTTTTAAGCTTTTCCACCTTTTCTCTCCTCTAAAGTTATATAAATAGAGATTATAAAAATCTCTAAATGTATTTATAGTTTACTTTAGATATAATCGCCCAAAATCAAGAACAAAAAGGTTAATTTTATGGTTCAAGTAGTAAATCTTAAAAAAGCATTCGGACCAAGAGTGTTATTTCAAGATATCAATTTAAAACTAGATCAAGGGAAAAGATACGGTCTTATCGGTGCAAATGGTGCAGGTAAATCTACTTTTCTTAAGATTCTTTCTGGTGAAGATGAAGCAACAGAAGGTGAAGTACAAGTTCAAAATGGTAAAAAAGTTGGAACATTAAGCCAAAACCAATTTGCATATGAAGAGTATTCTTTATTTGATACAGTTTTATTAGGAAACAAAAGATTATATGACGCAATAAAAGAAAAAGAAGAATTATATATGAGTCCAGAGTTTACTGATGAAGTAAATAACAGACTTGCAGAGTTAGAAATTGTTTGCGTTGAAGAAGACCCAACATATGAGTATGATGTAAAAATTACAAAGATTTTAGAAGATTTAGGTTTCCCTGCATCTCAACAAACTGATTTAATGTCATCATTAACTGGTGGAGATAAATTCAAAATCCTTTTAGCACAAGTTTTATATCCAAAACCTGATGTATTATTCTTAGATGAGCCTACGAATAACTTAGATATCGAAACAATTGGATGGTTAGAGAATCAATTACAACACCATGATGGTACAATGGTAGTTATCTCTCACGATAGACACTTCTTAAATGCAGTATGTACTCACATCTTAGATGTTGATTATAAGCAAATTAGAGAGTTTACTGGTACTTATGATGATTGGTATATTGCTTCAACAGTATTAGCTAAACAAGCACAAGCTGATATGAATAAAAAGCAAAAAGAGAAAGAAGAACTAGAAAAGTTCATCGCTAGATTCTCAGCAAATGCTTCTAAAGCAAAACAAGCTACTTCTAGACAAAAACAACTAGATAAACTTGATATGGGAGCAATCCAAATCTCAAGTAGAAGAGACCCTTCAATTATCTTTAGACAAAAAAGAGAAGTTGGTAAAGAGTTACTAACTGTTAAAAATATCTCTAAATCATATGATGAGCAAGTATTAAATGACATCTCTTTCTCAGTTGAAAAAGGTGATAAAATTGCACTGATTGGACCAAATGGTATTGGTAAAACAACACTATGTGAAATCTTAGTTGGTAATATTAAACCAGATGCTGGTGAAGTTCACTGGGGTGCAACTATTCAAAATGGATACTTCCCACAAAATGCAACTGATATTATCAAAGGTGATATGACTTTATATGATTGGTTAAGAGGTTTCGATAGAGATGCAGACATCAATGAGATTAGAAACTGTCTAGGAAGAATGTTATTCAACGGTCAAGAGCAAGAGAAAAAAGTTGAGTCTTGTTCAGGGGGAGAAAAACATAGAATGTGGTTATCTAAGATTATGTTAGAGCAACCAAACTTTATGGTACTTGATGAGCCTACAAACCACTTAGACTTAGAAGCTATTATTGCACTTGGAGAAGGATTATTAGAATATCCAGGATCTGTGATTTGTGTTTCTCACGATAGGGAGTTATTAGACGCTTATGCAAATAGAATTATTGAGATTCAAGAAGATGGTTCTATTGTAGATTTCAAGGGAACTTACGAAGAATATATTGAGTCAAAAGAAGCTTAAGAAGCTTCTTTTCTCATAAAAAATAATTAATGACTTTTAGAGTGTTTTGAAGACATTCTAAACTCTCTTCTTTTTAAAGCATCGTTATATCTTCTTTTTTCATCTTCTGTTTCAGGTTCTAGTTTTGGTACAGGAACTGGAGTACCGTCCTCATCAACTGCAACCATTGTGAAGTAACAAACATTTGTATTTTTTAAAGTATGGTCTTTTATATCTTCTGAAATTACTTTGATTCCAATCTCCATTGATGTTCTACCTGAGTAGTTAACTGAAGCATGGAATGTTACTAATGAACCAATTTTAATTGGGTCTTTAAATAAAACCATATCAACTGAAAGTGTTACAACATATGTTCCACAGTATCTCGCCGCACACGCATAAGCTACATGATCAAGCATTTTTAAAATCTCTCCACCATGAACTGTATTTCCAGTGAAATTTGCTTTATCTGGTGTCATTAGCATAGTCATTGTTAATGATTTGTCTTTTCTATTACTCATCTTATAGCCTTATATAATTTACTAATCTTATTATATGAAATAAAGTAAAAATAAAAGAGGGATTTATAAACTTTTTTTATGATATATAAAAAACTATATAAAAAAGTAACATTTTACTTTTATAAAAAATTTTGGGAAAAGATATTCTTCTAATACTTTTTGAATACTATTAAGTGTTATAATAGTGTTAATATATTAAAAGGATGTCTTATGAAACGAGTTTTAGCTTTATTACTAGTTCTTAGTATAAGTGCTTTTGCAGTTGAACTTACTTTGGGTGTTGTACCACAACAAAGTCCCTTGAAACTTTCTAAAAAATGGAAAAAAATTACACAGTATCTACATGATGAAACTGGCATAAAAGTAATATTTAAAACTGAAAGGTCTATTCCTAGTTTTGAAAAGGTATTATACTCTGGTGGATATGATATAGCCTATATGAATCCATATCATTTTATAGTTGCTAATAAACAGCAAAACTATGAGGCTTTTACAAGAGCAAATAAACAAATTGAAGGTATTTTATTAAGTAAAGATAAAAACTTTAGTTTAAAGAGTAATTACTTAGAAGATAAGACATTTTTATTTCCTGCACCAAATGCTTTTGCAGCAACTTTACTAACAAAATATGAGTTAAGAAAACTATATAACTTTGATATTGATAAGCAAGCAAAGGTTTTATATGTAAACTCACATGACTCAGTATACAAAGGAGTTGCTAGAGAAGTAGGTGATGTAGGTGGTGGAATAGTTAGAACATACAATAATTTTAAAGATAAGAATGATAAAGAAAAAATATCTATTGTTTATAAAACAAATGCATATCCAAGTCACCCAATTGCTGCTCATCCAAGAGTAGATAAAGATATAATAGAAAAACTACAAAAAGCATTTTTAGATATGCCAGAAGATTTAAAAAAGATTTTAAGTATAAAGAAGTTTATTGTTACTGATTCAAGTGAGTATGAAGTAATCAAAGAGATAAAGTCAAATTAATTGACAAAGGACATACATGTCATTTAAATATAGGTTCATAGTATCTTTTGTACTTTTAGAAGTATTTTTTATTGTTTTAATTGTATCAGTTAACTTCATAGCAATAAATAACTCTTCTAATAAACTAATTAAAGAGCAAATTGAATCTAATATAACTTTTCTAGAAGAGATGTTAAAAGTTCCATTAAGTATTTATGATTTAGCAACTATGGATAATCTTTTATATAAAACAGAAGAGTTAAGACATATTGATTCTATTGTAGTTTTAGATTCAAATAAAAAAATCTTATCAGAAGTCTATAACTTTAAGCACTTTTCTTTAGATGAGTTAATTACATTTGAAAAAGATTTTAAATATGAAATTGATGATGAAAACTATGAGATTAGATATAAAGAGATAAAAGAGGATGAGACGCAATTAGGAAGTATTTATATTGTTTTTGATACTTCAGAAAATAAACAGTTTATTTCAAAAAATATTAGAAATACTCTAAGTATTATTTTTATAGAAATACTATTTTCAACGCTTCTTTCTTATTTAATTGGTTCTAGATTAACAAGAATGTTAACAAATCTTTCAGATGTAGCAAAAGAGATTGGTGAAACAAAAACACCAGAAATACCTTATAAAAACAATAAAGATGAAATAGGAGTTTTAGCAAACTCATTAAATAAAATGCAGTTTGATTTAAAAACAAGAAGAGAGAAATTAAAACTATTAACTAAGGACTTAGAAGAACAAAAAGAAGAGTTAATTATTGCAAATAAAGCAAAAGATGATTTCTTAGCAAATATGAGTCATGAGTTAAAAACACCATTAAATTCTATTAATATAATTAGTTCTGTAATGGTAAGAAATAAAGAAGAAAATCTAAGTGAAAAAGATGTTTACAATCTAAATATGATAAACAAATGTGGACATGATTTACTTTATTTAATCAATGATGTTTTAGATATTTCAAAACTTGAAGCAAATCAAATTATTCTTAATAAAGAGGATATAAATTTAAAACTTTTAATCAAGGATATAACAGAAATTTTTAAACCACAAGTTACAAATAAAAATCTAGAACTAAAAGTTTCAGTTGAAGACTCAATTAAGTTTATTCATAATGATAAACAAAGAATCAAACAAATAGTTGAAAACCTTTTAAGTAATGCTTTAAAATTTACTGCAAAAGGAAAGATAGAAGTGCAAGTAAAAGATAAAAATAACTTTGTTGAAATACTTGTAAAAGATGATGGTATAGGAATAAAAGAAGAGAAATTAGAACATATTTTTGATAGATTTAAACAAGCAGAAGAGAGTACTTCACGAAGATATGGAGGTACAGGACTAGGTCTTGCAATTTGTAAAGAACTAAGTATTTTATTAGGTGGAGATATTAAAGTACAAAGTGTTTTTGGAAAAGGAAGTATTTTTAGAGTTTTTATTGCTAAAAATGAAGAAGAGATTAAAGCCCTTGAAAATATAGATAAAAAAGATAATTTAGATATAAAAGAAAAAACACAAACAGTTTTAATTTTAAATAAAAACCCTATAAATATGTTTAAAATTATAGTTGGACTAAATCAGTATCTTAATGTAGAACAAGTTAATAGTATAGATGATTTTATAGAGTCTAAAAAAAGAAAAAATTATGACTTTTATATTATTGATGTTGAAAATGAAGATATAGAAAAAATAGAAAAAATAGAAGAGAAAGAGGTTTTATTGTTGGTTGATAAAAACAAAATAGCTAATAGCTTATCTAAGTTTGAAACTATAGATAAAACATTAGATTCAAAAGAAATAATAAAACAAATAAAGGATAAGTAATGAATAATAATTTTAAAGTTTTAATTTTAGATGATATTGCAGATAATATTTATTCATTAAGATTACTTATTGAAAGTAGTTTTGATAATATTGAAATACTAGAAGCTTCAAATGTACAGCAAGCTTTATTGCATATAATGAAAAATGATATTGATTTAATTTTAAGTGATATTCAAATGCCAGGAGTTGATGGCTTTGAGTTTGTAAAATATCTATCTGAAGTGGAAGCTACAAAAGACATACCAGTGATGTTAATAACAGGTATTTACAATGACTTAGAACATCAGCGAAGAGCTTATTCTAGTTCTTCAAAGGTAATTGACTTTATCTCTAAACCAATAGATGATGAGATTTTTTGTTCAAAGCTAAGTGTATATCTTCAGCTTTTTAATGAAAACAAACAACATAAAAAAGATTTAGAAGAGAAGGATAAGCTTTATCAAGAACAAGTCAAAATAAATAGTATGATTGATGAATTAGACTTGCATTATAAAGATATTATGGATTTAGATGGTTGTTTAATTGATTTACAAAATTTAGTTGATGAAGATATAGTAAATAATAAAAATTAGAGATGAATTAAATCATCTCTAACATTTGCTCTTCTGTAAGAGTATTTACACCTAAATCAACTGCCTTGTCATATTTACTTCCTGTATCTTCACCGTAAATAAGGTAGTCAGTTTTTTTAGATACAGATGAGCTAACTTTAGCTCCTAAAGCTTCAAGGTCTTTTTTAATAATACCTCTACTTTTACTCATAGTTCCTGTTAAAACTACTGTTTTGCCTTTAAAAGCATTTTCACTTACTTCAATTTTCTCTTCAACTTTTGGGTTAATTATTTCAATAAGTTTAGTAACTAAATCATGGTTTACTCTCATAAAATCAACAAAAGACTTAGCCATTTGTTCTCCAATTCCATCAAGGGCAATAAGAGAATCTAAATCAATATTTATAACTTCTAAGCCAAACTCTAAGCAGATTTGTTTTGAAGCCACTTCTCCAATATGTTCGATTCCTAAAGCATTTATAACTCTATGTAGTTCAGTTCCTTTTGTTTTATCAATAGCATTTAAAAGGTTTGAGATTCTTTTTTCTTTAAACCCTTCTAGGTCTTGTAAATCTTCATATTTTAAAGAGTATAAGTCTAAGATATCATAAATCTTTTTTTCATTCACAAGTAGTTCTACAATCTTGTTTCCTAAACCATCTATATTCATGCAGTTTTTACTAGCAAAGTAGATAATAGAGTTTGTAACAATACTTGGGCAATCTAGGTTTTGACACTTTATTAAAGTACCTTCATCATGTAATTGACTATCACATTTTGGGCAGTTTGTTGGTCTAGATATTTTTTCTTGACTTCCATCTCTTCTATCATGAAATACTTTTGTAATCTTTGGAATGATATCCCCACTTTTGATAATAATAACTTCATCATTGATTCTTAAATCAAGTCTTTCTATCTCATCATAATTGTGTAAAGAAGCTCTTTCAACCATACTTCCATCAATATGTGTTGGCTCAACTACTGCAACAGGAGTGATAACACCTGTTCTTCCAACTTGTTGAATGATATCTTTTATTTTTGTAGTTTTTTCAACTGCTGGGAATTTATAGGCACAAGACCATCTTGGAAACTTAACTGTATATCCTAACTCTTCTTGTGTTTCTATATCATCAATTTTTACAACCATTCCATCAAGCATCATAGGAATATTATTTCTTGAAGCAATTATCTCATGGTAAACTTTTTCTATACCTTCCACATCTTTTACAACTACTTGTAAAGGAGGTTTTACAAAACCTAAAGAGTAGATATAATCCATTTTTTCAGAGATTCTTTTAAACTCTAAATCATTTTGTCCTACTCCCCAAACATTGAAAAATAGTTTTCTTGAAGCAGTAATACTTGGGTCTAGTTGTCTTAAACTTCCTGAAGCTGCATTTCTAGGATTTGCAAAGGGTTGTTCTTCATTTTTTAGTCTAAGCTCATTGATTTTTTCAAAATCAGCTTTTTTTATAACAACTTCACCTCTTATTTCTAAAAGGCCTTTTTCTTCTATTTGAAGTGGAATAGAGTGGATAGTTTTTACATTGTTTGTAACATCTTCTCCAACCGATCCATCACCTCTTGTAATTGCTTGTTTTAAAACTCCATTTTCATAAATAAGATTTAATGAAGCCCCATCAAACTTAGGTTCACACATAAACTCTAAGTTTGTATTTACTTTTTTAGCTCTATTTATCCAGTCTATTAACTCTTGTGTATCAAACACATCTTCTTGAGACCACATTCTTGAAAGGTGAGAGGCTTTTTCAAAACCTTCTAAAACCATTCCTCCAACTCTTTTATTAGGAGAGTTTGGGTGAGAGTTTTGAGGGTATGTTTGCTCATAAGCTAAACAAGTTCTTGATAACTTATCATACTCTTCATCTGTTGCAATTGGATTGTCTTCTACATAATAAGCATGTGCCCAAGAAATAAGTGTTTGGATATTGTTGTTGTATTCTTCTTGTGTGATTGTTTCTTCCATATTTTTTATACCTTTTGTAATATATCTACTCTGAATGGTTTTAAAAATGTTAGTTTTTCATTACTACATTTTTTAACACCCAAGCTTTTGTATTTTTCTTCTACTTTTTTTCGTAAAGTTTCATCTATATTATTATCATTATAAGTTACATTCATCATTTTATTTTCAAAATCTTCAAAGCTTTCATATGTAACTTCACTTTGAAAAAAGATTTCTTGAAATAGTTTAAACTCTTCTTTTTCTACTGCTTCTTTTATAGCTTCAAAGGCATCAATTCTTACTTGTTCTTCATCGTGAAACAATCTTATAAGTTCATTTTGTTCACCTTGAAAAAGTGGTTCAGAAATATAAGCAATACCATTTGGCTTTAAAACTCTTTTTATCTCACTTAATGCTTTTTGCATCATATTTTTTGGGACATGATGAAATGATTTAAACATAAAAACAAAATCAATTGAATTGTCTTCTAGTGGAATATCTTCTGCTCCTGCTAAAATGAATTCTATATTATCTATATTTTCTTTTAGATTTTTTTCATGTTGAATTTCATCTACTTCACAGGCAATGATTTGTCTATCGAAACCATTTTGTGCAATCATTTTTGTCATGTTTGCATTTCCACAACCAAGCTCTAATATTTTTTTATTATTTAAATTTAGTGTTTCTATTAAATATGATTCATTTATTGTTTGAGTAATATTTTCTTCTAATAGTTTCAAGTAAATCCTTTTTGAAAAATGTATTATACAAAAAGAACTTATGTAAAAGAATAAACACATATGTATTTAGTTAAAATAACCGAAATAAATATGGGAGTAAGTAGAATTGTCGTATGAAGAGATATTTATTTTAGGTTGGAATTTAAACCTATTAATGTTTTTTATAAATTTAGTTATTGCAATTAGAACAATGAATCAAAAGTCAAGAGAACAATTATTAGAAGAGAATAAAATTTTAACTGAACTGAAAATGGAGTTTGACTTATATTATCCATATAGAAGATATGAAACTTTAGTAACTTATCTTATTCCTTTTACTGCATTTTTTAGAATGTCATATAGAATTATTGAAATGCTATCATTTTTTTCAAAAAATAGAGGAAGTACATTAATCGATTATATGATTTACAAATATAAAAGTGATATAGAACTAGCGAAAAACAGGCTTAAATAGTGTCTATTTTTATAAAAGAACACATGATAAATAACGCATCTCTAATAAGAGAAGCGCAAGGCTTAACGCTTTTACGAAAATCTTTAGACCTTTATAATATAAAAGAAATTTTTGTTCCTAAAATATATAAAGTTACACAAAGAGAACTACATCTTCAAAAAATTTTGATAAAAGATTTTGACACAAACAATATGAAGAAACTTGGAAAAGGTTTAGCTAAACTTCATAAGATAAAGTTCAAAAACTATGGTTTTGAAATTGATAATTTCATTGGTCTTGCAAATCAAAAAAATATTTTAACTAAAGAGTGGGGAGAGTTTTTCTTTGAGTATAGATTGCTGTATCAAGTGTCTTTAATTGAGAATGAAAAACTTAAAAATGATTTTTTATCAGTATTAGAAAAAAACAAAAAGAAACTAATCTCTTATTTGAATAAACATACGAAACATCCCTCTATAGTGCATGGTGATTTATGGTATGGAAATGTTCTTTATAATGATATAGATAAAAATATATATTTAATGGACCCTTCTGTTCATTTTGCAAATAGAGAAGTTGATGTTGCTATGACTTATATGTTTGGTGGTTTTTCAAAAGAGTTTTATGATGAGTATAATAAAGAGTACCCATTGGAAAAAGATTTTGAGACAAGAAAAGAGATATATAATCTATACCACTATTTAAATCACTATAATCTTTTTGGAATCACTTATTTAGAAGATTGTAGAGATAGAATTAAATTAATTGATGATTTATAATGAGTAGTTTAAAAGAGCAGTTTTTAGGCTTTTATAATACACCTGTTCTTTTTGATGAACTTTATACTTTGAAGCAGTTCTCTTTTGAGAAGATTGATACTTCAGATTTAAAAATAGAAAATATAAGAATTGATACTAAACTTCCTTTAGGAAAAAGAGTAGAGTACTTTTTTGAACACTATTTAAATCTAAGTAACAGATATGAAGTTCTTAAAAAAAATATTCAAATAATCAAAAATAAAAATACCTTAGGTGAGTTGGATTTCATAGTTTTTGATAAAAAAGAAAACTGTTTTAAACATGTTGAACTAATATATAAATACTATTTTTATGATGCAAGATTAGAAAAAGAGCTTGATAGATATATTGGTCCAAATAAAAACGATACCTTAATTAGAAAACTAACGAAACTAAAAGATAAACAATTACCACTACTTTTTAAAGAGAGTACAAAAGAGTATTTAGAAGGAATTGATTTAACTAATCTTAAACAAGAGGTTTGTTATAAAGCAAATATTTACTTGCCTTTTTATGAAAAAAACTTACAAATAAAATTCCAAGATAGTATAAGAGGTTATTATATAGGTTTTGATGACTTTCAAAATGATATAACTTTTAAGAAGTGTTCCTTTTATTTTCTCCATAGATATGATTGGGTTGTTTTTGAAGTACAAAATCAAGAGTTTATATCCTATGAAGAAGCTCTTTTAGAAATAGAATTTTTCCATAAACACAATAAATCACCACTAGTTTGGGTAAATAATAATAAAACTATCTACCAACTCTTTATAAGCTTTTGGCATTAAAATAATATATGTAACCACCTTGTAACTTATTAAAGCTACTATGTCACCTTAAAAATAATATTTTAAGGTAAAACTTTATGCATAACATCTCTTTAAAAAATAAGATTTTACTTATTTTGACACTTCCTATTTTAACTATCATATTCCTTTGTGCAGACATACTTCTTAGTAAACTAGATGAAAAAAACTCAATGGTAAACACTAAAAGCTATTTGGAGTTTACAATTCTTTCAAATAAGGTATTAAGTTCATTACAAGAAGAAAGAGAAGTTAGTTTAATATTTATTTCAAGTTATGGAAAAAACAAAAAAAGTGAACTTTTAAATTTAAGAGAAGATACGGATACTAAAATTGATATCTTAAGTGAGTATTTAAAAGAGTTTGACTCTTCTAAATATGGAAATGACGTAATCACTAAAATAGATACACTAAAAAAGCAGTTGACTTCAATACAAGAAACAAGAAATAAAGTTGATAGTATTTCTATTAGTGATGAAGATTTAATTGTTTATTATACTTCGATTATCGATACTATACTATCTTTTATGGATGAAATTCTAAGTTATAGTAATGATGGAGAGTTATCAAAGAAACTTCAAGCATATATCTCTATTGCAAATATTATTGAAAAAGCAACAAATGAAAGAAGAGTTGTAAGAGAAGTATTTGAAAAGGGACAATTGTCAAATGATGATTATTTTAATTTTACTTCATCAGTTGTTGCCCAAGAAACATTTTTAGAACTTTTTAAAAAAGTTGCTACAGAAGAACAATTAGAATTAATAGAAAAAATGTCAACTTGTGATGAATGTAAACAAGTAGATGATTTTAGAAATATTATCTATAACAAAAGTCAAAAAGACAAACTTATTTCAGAAGTACAAGCATATCTAGGATATGGTGGTTTAATTCATAATTTCAAAGACTATGTTTTAAGTGGTGATGAAAATAAGATGAACAAGATTCAAAAATTTCACACTTCTGTTTCACGAAAGCTAAATAGATATAGAAGACTTCCTAATACAACAAAAGAAGAGAAAAGACTTTTAAAAGATATAAAAAGAGTTTTTGACAACTACTTGGCTAGTTCTTTAGATATCATGGATGCACACTCTTTAAATAAACCAATCAAAGAGATAAACTCTATGATAGAAATAGATGATGCAAAAGCGATAAAATCACTTAATCTATTAAGTTCAAATATGTATGGAGTAGATTCTGAAAAATGGTTTTTATCTTCTTCAAATAGAATTGATTATTTCAACTCTTTATCAAATAGTTTAGCTGTAAATATTAAAAAATATATCGATAAGAAAAACTCTAGTTTAAATGCTGATTTTATTATGATGGTTACATTTAATATTATCATGTTAGTTATTGTGTTTATTATAAGTATTTTTATGACAAGAGTTATTGTTAAGTCTTTAAAAAACTTTAAATCTGGACTTGAAGATTTCTTTATGTATGTTATTAGAGAAAAAGAGCATATTCATCCTATGGAAGTAAAAGGAAGTGATGAGTTTGCTTTAATGACAAAAGATATGAATGAAAAAATCAAAAGAATTGAAGCTTCTATTGAACAAGATAAAAAAGTAGTAAGTGAAATCTCTGATGTTATGGGTAAAGTTTCAAATGGTTTCTTTGAATACAAAGTACATGAAGTAGCTTCTACAAGTGAAGTTGAGTCTTTAAAACAGATTATCAATAAAATGATTACTTATACAAAACAAAAAGTAAATAATATAAATAAAGTTCTTGACCACTATGCGATGGGTAAATACAACTTTAGATTAAATGATGAAGAAAAGATTGGTATGTATGGTGACTTTGGTACACTTTCGACTGGTTCTGTTCTTTTAGGACAATCTACATCTCAGCTTATAGCTATGATTACAAATGCAGGAGAAGAGTTACAACATAATACTAGAACTTTAACTCAATCATCTCAAATGCTTTCAAGTAGTGCAAATGAACAAGCCTCAAGTTTAGAACAAACAGCCGCAGCTGTAGAAGAGATAACAAGTAATATGAAATCAAGCTCAAATGATGTAAGCCGGATGCTTAATATTGCAGGTGAGCTTGACCATACTGCGAAAGAAGGAAATGATTTAGCTAATAAAACTTCACTTTCTATGGATGAAATAAACGAAAAAGTAAGTGCTATCAATGAAGCAATTTCTGTTATTGACCAGATTGCATTCCAAACAAATATTTTATCACTAAATGCAGCTGTAGAAGCTGCTACTGCTGGTGAAGCCGGAAAAGGTTTTGCAGTAGTTGCAGGTGAAGTAAGAAACCTAGCAAATAGATCTGCTGAAGCTGCAAGGGAGATAAAAACATTAGTTGAGGAAGCTAGTACTAAATCAGATGAGGGTAAAACAATTGCTGATGAAATGATTGTTGGATATGACAATTTATCAAATAAAATCTCACAAACAAGAGGTATTATTGATAGTGTAAGTTCAGCAATAAAAGAGCAAGAAACAGGAATGGTTCAAATTAATGATGCTGTAAATTTACTTGATCAAATGACGCAAAAAAATGCAACTACTTCATCAAATATTGACAATCTATCAAAACAGGTTGCTAACCTTTCAACTAGACTGTTAGGAATCACGTCTCAAGCGCAAATAGATGATAAGTATTATGATATGGTTGATGATATTAATCTTATTCAAGAAGTATCAAAATATAAGAATGACCATATCAATTTCAAAAGAAAGTTCTTTGATGATTTAGATAAATTTGAGACTTGTACGGTAACTGATTGTAAATCTTGTAACCTAGGAAAATGGGTACTAACTTGCGAAACAGAACAAAGAGATTTTGTACACTCAAATGAGTGGAAAATCTTAAAGAAAAAGCATGAACTAGTCCATAGTAAAGTACAAGATTATATAAATCTAAATGCTTCAAGAGTTGATAATAAATCACTTAAAACAGCAGCTGCACAAATAGAAGATGCTACAACTGAAGTATTCAACTCTTTAAATGATATCCTAAAACTAAATACACAACTACTTAGAAAATAATCTTCAAAATAAGAACTATTTATTTAATAGTTCTTGTCTAGTATAAGTTTAACTTATAATAAAATTAACAAAGAATTAACTTTATCTTATTATAATTCCAATATAAGTCTATATTATAATAGGATTATAAGATGAACAAATGTAAAAACTTTTTATTTATGTATATTGATGGCTTTAAAAATATGACATTAGGTAAAACTTTATGGAAAATTGTTTTCATAAAACTTGCAGTTATTTTAATCTTTTTGAAATACTTTATACATGATAAAAATATAAAAACAGAATATATAACAGAACAAGAAAAAATAGATTTTGTTTATAAGAATATAACAAAGGAATAGAAATGGAAGAGCAATTAGTAGATTGGTCAAGGGCTCAATTTGCATTAACTGCAATTTATCATTGGCTTTTTGTTCCCTTAACTTTAGGACTTGGATTTATCATTGCATTTATGGAAACAATCTATGTTAAAACAGGTGATGAGTTTTGGAAAAAGACTACAAAATTTTGGATGACACTTTTTGCAATTAACTTTGCAATAGGAGTTGCAACTGGTATTATTATGGAGTTTGAGTTTGGTACAAACTGGGCAAACTACTCTTGGTTTGTTGGAGATATTTTTGGAGCTCCCCTTGCTGTTGAAGGAATATTGGCTTTCTTTATGGAGTCAACATTTTTTGCAGTGATGTTTTTTGGTTGGGATAAAGTTTCAAAGGGCTTTCACCTTTTATCAACTTGGTTAGTTGCAATTGGTTCAAACTTAAGTGCACTTTGGATTTTAGTTGCAAATGGTTGGATGCAGTATCCAGTAGGTATGACTTTCAATCCTGATACTGTAAGAAATGAAATGAATAACTTCTGGGATGTTTTATTTTCTCCCGTTGCTATTTCTAAATTTTTACATACAATTACAAGTGGATATATTGTTGCTTCACTTTTTGTAGTAGGAATTTCTGCTTGGTATTTACTTAGAAAAAGAGAAGTTCTTTTTGCCAAAAAGTCTATGATTGTAGGAGCTACTTTTGGTTTGATTTCTTCTATATTTATTATTCTTACAGGAGATGAGTCAGCTCATCAAGTTGCACTTAAACAACCAGTAAAACTAGCAGCGATGGAAGGTCTTTATGAAGGGAAAGAACAAGCTGGAATTGTAGGAATAGGAGTATTAAATCCTAAAAAGACTCTAACAAACGATGAAGAGCCTTTTCTTTTTGAATTGGAAGCTCCTTATGCACTATCTTTTTTAGGTTATCACGATATAAATGCTTTTGTTCCAGGACTTAATGATTTAGTTTATGGAAATGAAAAATACAATATCGAATCAGCACAATCAAAAATAGATAAAGGAAAAATTGCAGTAGAGGCTTTAAAAAACTATAAAGAAGCTAAAAAAAGTAATGACATATTAAAAGCATCACAATATCAAAAAGTCTTAGAAGAAAACATGCAGTACTTTGGCTATGGACACTTAGAAAAACCAGAGGATATAGTTCCTCCTATTGCAATAACATTTTATACTTTTCACTTAATGGTTGCTCTTGGAACTTGGTTTTTAATTCTTTTTGCTCTTTTATTATTCTTAACACTTAAAAAAGAGATTATGAACTATTCATTAATTCTTAAAAGTGCAGTGCTTTCGATTCCTTTAGGATACATAGCAAGTGAAGCAGGGTGGATAGTAGCTGAAGTTGGAAGGCAACCTTGGGCTATACAAGATTTAATGCCAGTTGGTGTTGCTGTAACAAATATTTCAACAACGAATGTACAAATTACCTTTTTCTTATTTGCCTTTTTATTTACTGCTTTATTAATAGCAGAGATAAAAATTATGCTAAAGCAGATAAAAATCGGTCCAAATGGAGGTCACTAAGATGTTTGAAGAATTAACACTTTTACAACTACAACAATATTGGTGGATTATAATATCTTTACTTGGAGGACTCTTTGCTTTTATTATGTTTGTTCAAGGTGGACAAACCTTAATAGGAAGACTTTCAAAAGGTGATGAAGTTTTAAAAACTATGCTTATTAACTCACTTGGTAGAAAGTGGGAGTTAGGTTTTACTACTTTAGTTTTATTTGGAGGAGCTTTATTTGCTGCTTTTCCTCTGTTTTATTCTACTAGTTTTGGTGGAGCATATTGGGTTTGGATGTCAATACTTTTTTGTTTTATTATTCAAGCAGTAAGTTATGAGTTTAGAAAAAAGCCTGATAACTTTCTAGGACAAAAAGTATATGAAAGTTTCTTGTTTATAAATGGAAGTTTAGGAGTTATTTTACTTGGAGTTGCAATAGCAACATTTTTTTCAGGTTCTTCATTTTTAGTTGATGATAATAACTTTTCCCATTGGCAAACGCCTTTCCGAGGATTAGAAGCTTTAACTGATATATTCAATTTATCATTAGGTTTTGCCTTATTCTTTTTAGTAAGAATCTCTGGAGCACTTTATTTTATAAATAACATAAGCCATGAAACAATAAAACAAAGAGCAATCAAAAGTATAAAAATTGATATGCTTATATTCTTATGTTTCTTTTTAATATTTTTATATTTACTATTTACTAAAAATGGTTTTGCTTATGATGAAAATACAGTTGTATTTATACAAGAGTATAAGTATCTTCAAAACTTTTTAGATATGCCATTTGTTTTAGGTATGTTTGTTGTTGGTGTTTTGATGGTTATTATTGCAGTTTTTGCAACAATTCATCTTAATATGACCTGTTGTATTAAAACAGGTGGAGTAGGGATTGTGTTAACTGTAATGGCACTATTTTTAAATGTTGGTTTTAATAATACAGCTTACTATCCTTCAACTTTTGATTTACAAAGTTCACTTACCATACAAAATAGTTCAGGAAGTCACTATACTTTAACTGCAATGTCATATGTATCGTTGATGGTTCCTTTTGTAATCGCATATATAACTTATGTTTGGTATCAAATGGATAAGGTGAAAATCACAAAAGAGGAGATAGAAGATCCTCATGCACACAATTATTAAGGAAAAATGATGGAATATTTAAGTTCGATAATATGGCTTTGTTTATGGTCTGTGGTTATTTATTTTTCATATAGAATGGTTTTAAGAAATCTAAAAAAGTTTAATATAAACAAATAAGTTTTAATTATGCAACTAAGTTGCATTTAAATAGTTTTTACTTATAATTCTTCAAAATATGCAACTAAGTTGCAAAAAAAGGATTGAAATTTGAAGAAAACAATATTATCTTTTTTATTTGTAAGTGGTCTTTTATATGCAAATAATACTAGTATCTCTTATGAGTATGGGTTTAAAGACTATAAAAACTCTATGACAAAAAAAGATGGAAATGTTAAAACTGTAGGTATTTCACATAAGGTGTCAAATCATAAAATTGACTTATCTTATCAAGGGGATAATGTTATTAGAAAGCATTCTATTTCAAATGTAAATTTGAAATCTCTGGATGTAGAAAAATATAGTATTAAATATAACTATAAAATAAATGACACTTTTTCTTTAAAGACTAGTTATATAAAAATTATAGATAATCTAGCACCAACAGACCAAGGGAAAGTATATGGTTTAGGTGGAACTTATCAGTTCTCTAAAGGTTTAAGTAGTTCATTAAATGCATACAAAAGTGACTATAAAGATTTTGATGTAAAGCAATATGATTTTGCTATTTCAAAAAGCTTTAAAATAGAAGATATCAAACTAAGAGCAACTGCTATTGCTAAAAAGATTGATATTGATGGTAAAACTTATGGAAGCTATGTATTTAAAGACAAAGACTATTTTACTACTGGTATAAAATTTGCAGCAAACTATCAAGGCTATGTAGCTGGTGTTGGCGCTTTTTTTGGAGAGAGAATTTTTACAGTTTTAGATGATGGAACAAAAGTACAACATCATGCTATGCAGCAAGATAAAACCTATATGCTAAGTTTTGGTAAGAAATTTAAAGACTTTGATATTATTGCTAAGTACTCATTTCAAAATGGAAAAGAGCTTCCTGAAAATAGAGATGATGTAGATACTAAAGTAATGGCAGTTGTATTAACATATAAGTTTTAATGAAGTTAATCATTTAAAAGTATTTACGCTACAATCGATACCTATAAATATAATAAGGTATTATAATGGCACTAATTGAAAAGTTTAAAACATCATCACAAAACTTGGTAAATATTACAAAAGAACAATTTGATAAATCTTATGATTATGCCAAAATAAAAAGTGATAGTGTAAAAGAAAAAATAGATTTTAAAATACAAGAAAAAGCAGTAATCAATTTAAAAGCTGAACTTGCAATGAGACATAAGTCATTTGATGATTATCGTGATGAAGAGATTGAAGTAATGTTAACAGCCGAAAAACAAAAAATTAAAGATACTATGAAAAATACAACTTTGGTTGGAGCATTGGCATTACTTGGACTTGATTTTTTGGTGTAATGTATGTTTAGACAAGTTAAATCAGCAATATTTTGGACACTTGTATATAAGTTTAGAAAGCGACTTACCCTTGTAGTTTTATTACTTTCAACTGTATTGTTATCTCAGTGGATATATGCAGATATTATAGAATATTTGAAGTTGACTGAAAAAACTCAATATCTAGATTATATTCTTCCTATAAAATGGTTTGTGATTTTACTAAATATAGGTGTGTCAGCATATATATTATTAACACTTTTTAAACAAAACAATACTGTTTCAAAAGAAGTAGAAGAAAAACCAGAAAAGCAGAAAATTTATAAAGAAACTAAACAAAAAAGTAACTCAAAATTTTCTGATAGAGAAAAAAAGTTTTTAAATAAAAAACTTAGAAGTGAAGCAGAAGTTTTAATGGATAGATAAACTATCTTAAAACTACTCTTCTACTTTTTTAAATTTTGAGTAAAACTCTTCTTTGCTTCTTACAAACTTGTACTCACAATCATCGGTTGTGTATAAAACACCTTCTACCCAAACATCATCGATTTGGATTTTAACTTTATCTTCTAAAATATAGTAGCTATTACCTTTGTAGGTATATTTATTGTTCACTTACTAATCCTTTTTTAAGAATCATAACATAAACATTTTGATTCTACTATTTTTTAGGATAAGTTATTTAGGGAGTAATAGAAGTTTATACTATAATTCTTCTTTTTTCTGAGGTTTAGCAAAATAATAGCCTTGAAAATATTTACAACCTAGACTTAAAAGTTTATTGTATATTTCTATATTTTCAACTCCCTCTGCAATTACTTCAAACCCAAACTGATTTCCTATTTCTAGAATTGCTGATACTATTGTTTCATCACTTTTATCTGTATCAATAGAATTAATAAAAGATTTATCAATTTTTAACTCATCTATTGGGATTTTTTTTAAATAAGCTAATGAAGAATAACCAGTTCCAAAGTCATCAATAGAAATTGTTAATCCCAAACTTTTAAGATAGTCTATCTTTTTTAAAGCTCTATCTGCATTTTCTAGTAGAATACTTTCTGTAATTTCTAACCTAAGTAGATTTGCATTTATATTATATTTTAAAATAGTATTTTTTATTAAATATTCAAAATCATCTCTTTGAAATTGAGTAAGACTTACATTTATAGATATTCTCCAATACTTTTTAATTATATCTTCTTTCCATTCATATAAAACCTTTGCTGCTTTTTCAATCAGATAGTAACCAAATTTAATAATTAATCCACTTTCTTCAGCTATTGGTATAAATTCACTAGGACTTACAAGTCCTAATTTTTTATCATTCCATCTTGCAAGTGCTTCTACTCCTATAGTTTTATTGTTTGAGTTTACTTGTTTTTGAAAATAGATATCTATTTTTTCTGCATGTATAGCTTTTCTTAATCTTTGTAATACTATAGCTTTTCTCTCTATTGTTTCTTGGAGTTTAGAATTAAAAAAACAAAAATCATCCCTTCCTTTATCTTTTACAGAATACATTGCAGTATCAGCTCTTCTTAGTAGTTCATGGAATGAAATTTCTTTATTAAACATAGCAATACCAATACTTGCACTAAGTTGAAACTGTTCATCATTTATTGTAAAAATTTCTTTTATTGTATTTAGAATTTTTTTTGCAATTTTTTTTATAATTTCTTTTGCTTCTATATTATTTTTATTATGAGTATTAATTAGTATAATAAATTCATCTCCACCAAATCTTCCAATAATGTCTTCTCTTTTTATTAGTTTTTCAAGTCTCTTCGCACATTGAGTTAAAATAATATCTCCTGTAAGATGACCCTTTGTATCATTTATAGTTTTGAAGTGATCAAGATCAATAAAAATGAATGCACAATAATCTAAATTTCTTTTATTATTAGAAATAAGTTCTTCTGTTTTTATTTTAAGCAAGGTTCTATTTGGTAAAGATGTTAGAGAATCATAAAAAGCAAGTTTAGATATTTCTCTTTCTTTTTCTTTTATCTTAGTTATATCAATAATTGCAGAGATACGAATTACTTCATTATTCAAAGTAATATTCTTTCCTCTAATTATTGCTGGAAAAGTTGTTTTGTCTTTTCTTAGCATCACTGCTTCATATGGTTCTTGATTATAATGCCACTAAATATTAAGACATAAACAACAAAGTTTAAATTCCTAAAAGATAAAATAAATTGAATAATTTAGGAGAAAGATATGGCAAGAGGAAGAGGTAAATCTTTCAGTGCAGATTTTA